>VGZZ01000044.1 GCA_016872285.1 SAR202 cluster bacterium
GGGTTCCCTACCTGCTCAATCGCATGGACGAGGAGTGGGAGAAGCGCGGCTGGTTTGAGACGCCTCTCTGCAAGAAGGACCCCTCCGAGTACATAAACAGCGGCAACGTCTTTGTCCACGCTGAGGCAGCGGAGCATCTGATCCCCGAGGTCATTAAGGAGATGGGGCAGAACCGGCTTATGTATGCCTCGGACTGGCCCCACTGGGACCATGAGTACCCCGAGAGCATCCTGGATATCTATGACCGCAAGGACATGACTGCTAGGGACAAGAAGGCGATTCTGCGAGACAATGCGTTAGAGTTTTACGGGCTGAAGAACGGGGGGAATGGGTCGAAGGTTAAGGCGGGGAAGGCCGGAGCTAAGGCCAGGAAGTAAAGTTCAGATTTTAGATTAGCGAAAAGGGGGCGCTCAGAGAGCGTCCCCTTTTTATTTTACAGAGATAACACCAGTGAGAGACGTCCTTTCTTAGGATGCTACACGAATGAAAGGAAGGAGAGACCCCTGCTCCGCCAGGACCCCGACCCCCCTACTTCCCGATTATCATCGGGATTTCGCTTTGCTCTGTCTTAAGGTGCTCAATAACCTTTCCCCTCGGGGGGAAGAGACCAGAAGGAAAGCCAACCGTACCAGTAAGCCTATATCCATAGCAATGACAAAGGGTATAGCAAAAGGGCGATGTCGCCTTGCCTCAACATAGCCGAGAACCCGTGGTGGCAAAGCCGGATTTCTCGGCTATGTCCTTCCGCTTTTGCCGTTCATGTGAGGCTTGAGAATTAGATAGAGCAGCTTATTTATGGGCGTGGGGACGCCTTTTGCCTCACCCAGGCGCACGACGGCGCCGGTGAGGGTTTCCAGTTCCAGGCGTCGGCCGCGGTCCAGGTCCAGATGCATGGAGGCGGTGAGGTCTTTGACGGCGTTGGTGACGTAAGCCATGGTCTTATCGACGACGTCGGGGTCTAGGCGGACGTTGTGGGCGCGGGCGACGGCTTCGACCTCACGCATGGCGGATACCAGGGCATCGCGGTAATCGGGCTGGTCAAGGAGGTGGAGCATGCGGGTGCGGCAGGCGGTGGTGAGGCCGGCCACGGGGGCGATGAAGACAAACTTGGTCCAGAGGACTTTCATCACGTCGTCGGAGATCTCACACTTGATACCGGCGTCGAGGAAGGCTTTGTGGATGGACTGAGCGCGAGGGGTCCTGGAGCCGTCGGCCTCGCCGAAGACGATGCGGCAGTTGGGGCCGGTCTGCTGGATGACGCCTGGGGAGTCGATGCGGCTTTCGATATAGGCGGCGCCAGGGAGGACTCGGGCTCTGCCGACGGCGTCGCCCAGGATTTGATAGCTTTCGACGCCGTTCTGGAGGGTGAGGACGTTGGTGTTCTTGCCGACCAGGGCCTTCAAAACAGGAACGGCACTCTGGGTGTCGTAGCCTTTGACGGTGAAGAGGACGAGGTCTGAGGGAGTGGCCTGAACGGGGTTGTCGGTGGCGGAGACCTGGACGGTGAAATCGCCGGCGTGGTGCTTGACGCGGAGGCCGTGTCGCTTAATGGCGTCGAGGTGCTGGCCTCGGGCGATAAAGGTGACGTTGTTGCCGGCCTTGGCCAGTATGCCGCCGAAGTAGCCTCCGACGCCGCCGGCGCCGATTATGGTGATGTTCATGGGGGGGTCTCCTTATACTTACTCGTTAATATAAAAGCCAACGTTGTTCTCAATCGGGATACCATCCCCTAGCCCCTTCTTGCTGGAAGGGGAAGAGAAATTAAGATCACCTCATCACCCCCTAACCCCCTCTTCTCCTTTGCAATAGGAGAAGAGGGGGCACCAGAAAGGGAACCACTCCACACACCAGAGAAGCAAAGTCGATTCCAAGCTCACCAAGGTGCGCCGCAGTAGGAATATTTTCGCTTGCTTGAATCCTTTAGGCCTATGGTGTGATTTCCGTCAATCTAGCCTGACCAAAGTACCCTACCAGGCTGCGATGCGCAACAAGGGTTGTCCGTGGGATAGGGGCACTTTACAATGGCCGTAAGAAGACATTGGAGGAGAGATGGCTAAGCTTACAGGGGCGCACCTGCTTATTCGGAGTTTGAAGCAGGAGGGCGTTAAGTATGTTTTTACGATTGTAGGAGATACTATCCTGCCGCTGGTGGACGCGGCGGCGGACGAAGGGATCCACTTCATCGACACGAGGCATGAGGCGGCGGCGGTAGGGATGGCGGACGCCTACGCTCGCATTACCGGCAGGCCGTCGGTGGTAATGGTGACGGGAGGGCCCGGGTTTTCGAACGCCATATCGGGACTGCCTAACGTGTTCACGCAAGAGACGCCGGTGGTGGTCGTCGCAGGGTGCAGCGAGCTGCCGGAACACGGGATGTATTCGTTTCAGGAGATACCGCAGGTGGAAATGGCCAAGCCGGTGACCAAGGGGTCGTGGATGATACACGACAAGCGGCGCATCGCCGATATGACGGCGACGGCTTTCAGGACGGCGATGGCGGGCCGGCCCGGGCCGGTGCATCTGACGATACCGGCCAACATACAGGAGGAGACGGCCACGGAGGAGGAGATGCCGCCGTACCAGCCGTCGCAGTACAGGCACCAGGGACGGAACCCCGGCGACCCGCAGTCGGTGGACAAGGCCCTGGACATACTGTCCAAGGCGAGGCAGCCGGTGATCATCGCGGCCAACGCATCGAGGTATTACGTGGAGCCGGAGGCATTGAAGGGTCTTGTGGAGACCAGCGGCGTGCCGATTTTCACCATGGAGCAGGCACGGGGACTGATATCAGACGAGCACCCGCTGTGCTTTGGGTACGCGGACGGGGCGCTGAACCACACGGCGCGGCTGATTCGAGAGGCGGACGCGGTGATGCTGCTGGGGAAGCGATTGGACAATCGGGTTAGATACGGCAGGCCACCGTACATAAACGCCGACGCCAAGGTTATACAGGTGGACGCGACGCCGGAGACGCTGGGGTTCAATCGTGGGGCGGACGTGGCGATACTGGGGCACATCGGCGCGGTGGTGGAGCAGATGGGCGAGGGGGCGAAGAAGCGGCGGTGGAAGGACCTGGGGTCGTGGACGACGTCGCTGGCGAAGGCGAGGAAGACGTATTTGGATGGGCTGCGTGGCAACGCATCGGAGGAGAAGCCGCTGCACGCCATGAGGGTGTTTATGGAAGTGGAGCCGTTGATAGGCGAGGACGACGTGGTGGTGTTCGATGGCGGGGACTATGTGCAGTGGGGCCGCGGATATTTGAAGGCGCGAAGGCCGGGGCAATGGCTAAGGCTGGGGCCGCTGGCGCACCTGGGATTCGGGGTGCCGTACGCGCTGGCGTCGAAGCTGGCGCGGCCTAAATCCAACGTGTGGCTGTTCATCGGCGACGGGTCGGTGGGGTTCTACACTATGGAGTTCGATACGGCAATTAGACATAACCTGCCGTTCACTACCGTGCTAGGGAATGACTCGGTGTGGGGCATCGACAGGAACTACCAGCTAGCGTATTACGGACGGGCGGTGGCGACGGACCTGCGGACTATTCGATACGACAAGGTGGTGGAGGCGATTGGAGGGCACGGGGAGCATGTGGAGGAGGGTGTCGAGGTGAGGCCGGCGGTGGAGCGGGCGATGAGGTCGGGGAAGCCGTCGCTGGTGGATATAACGATACGGTCGGCGAGGAGCCCGCTGGCGGACGCGGCGGTGGCGGGGCGGATGGCGAGGAGGAAAGCGCAAGGGTGACCCACGAATTAACTTCTTAAAGGCGGTGGAGACCTCGAGATGGCTAGTGTTAGTTTGGAGCGTTGAAAGCGCTTGTAGACGAGAAGATGTGCGCAGCGTGTCTGTGAGATGCCTAGCGAGGCATCGGACTAGCCAGATTCTTCGACTGCGTCCTTCCGAGTACAGAAGGACTACGCTCAGAATGACAAATCGCTTTCTTTTTTATGACACACAAACCTTCAACTAGCTCTGGGCATTCGAAGGAGGTTGGGAGAGGCTAGACTGGAGGTGTGGTGGCGACGCAGGTGAGGGTGCGGACTACGCCTTCGACGGTATGGATTTTGCTGACGGTTATTTGGCTCAGGATGGCCAGGCTTTCGGATTCGAGGACGGCTATGACGTCGTAGGGGCCGGTGACGCGGTCAGCCAGCTTGATGCCGGGGAGGGACCGGACCTGGTCTAAGACAAACTTGTTGCTGCCGGGTCGGGATTCGATGAGGATATAGGCACGGACACTCATTTAGGGACTCCTGAGCTGAGGTGGGGTATCAAAAGGACTAAGGACCGACCGGGCTTTTGCGCAGCACCTGCCTGTGGAGCCGGCCTGCGAGGGCGATGGTAAGTCCGAAGAGGATGAAGGCGTTGGGAATGTGGAGCCAGACCAGCCAACGGGCATCGCTGATAGATTCGCCCATGGCGTCCTGGATGATCCAGAGCAACGCAATGGCTATCATTATGGGCAAGACACGGTAGGACCTGGGGAATCGGGCTACAAAAGCGATGACCAGCAGCAGCACAACGAAGATGTTTGAAATACGGGCGACGTAGAGATGGATGTCAAGGAAGTCTCGATTAAATTCTTCATAGAATCCTGCGAACATTATGGCTTGAAGTAGAAGTATGAGCGGGAGGAGGGGGACAAGCATAGCGAAGATGCGCGCGAATTTGGGGCGCCCAATGGTTTCAGCCAAGATGCCTCCTTGTGTAATGCCTCATAATAAGCCGTGCAGGATTTCGTCTTGAAGCGCCATTAAACACTAGGATATGATTCAGACAGAGGGAATACAAGTGAAACCCCGGCCTAGACACTTTTTATCTATCCGCGACCTGTCGCCCGACGAAGTAATGCCATTGGTCATACAAGCGATGGATATGAAGAAGAGCCGCAGAGCCGCTCGGGCTAAACCCCTGGCTGGCCGTTCGATAGCGCTGCTGTTCGAAAAGCCGTCGCTGCGGACTCGCGCCAGCTTTGAGGTGGGGATATATGAGCTGGGCGGGTTCTCTTTCTACATGGGCGGAGCAGAGGTAGGCCTGGGGGCGCGGGAGCCGGCGTCGGACGTGGCGCGGGTGCTGTGCAGGTACGTGGACGGGGTGGTGGCGCGGGTGAACTCGCACAAGATGCTGGTCGAGTTCTGCAAGCATGCCAGCGCGCCGGTGGTGAACGCGCTTTCGGACTGGGAACACCCTTGTCAGACTATGGCGGACTTGCAGACTATCCTGGAAGCAAAAGGCGGCTTAGAAGGCGTTACAGTGGCGTTTATAGGGGATGGGAATAACGTGTCGAGGAGCCTGGCGCTGGGCTGCGCGTCGGTGGGGGCGAACTTCGCCATCGCGTCGCCCAAGGGGTATGAAATCGATGGACAGAGCCTGGGGCTGGCGCGGGAGCGCGGCGCTCGGAACGGGACATCGATAAAAAGCGTGCTGGAGGTGGAAGAGGCAGTGACAGGGGCGGACGTAGTGTATACGGACGTGTGGACCAGCATGGGGCAGGAGGCGGAGCGGAAGGCGCGGCTGGCGGCGTTTAAGGGTTACACGGTAAACGACAAGGTGATGAAGATGGCGAATAAGGGGGCTATTTTTATGCACGACATGCCGGCGCATTATGGGGAGGAGGTAGCGCCGGGGATGCTGGAGCATGCAAGCTCGGTGGTGTATGAGCAGGCAGAGAACCGACTGCACGCGCAGAAGGCGGTGCTGAAATTTTTGATGGGAACGAAGTGAGAGGTTGAGGCAGAGCGTGGCGGTGATATGACAAACGAGGTTATGGTCATAGCAGATTCCTCGACTTCGCTCGAAATGACAAAACTAAGGCTGGCAGTCGTCAAAGGGGCGTGGTGGCGGTCACAGTGATTAGATCCTTCGATCCGCCTCTGGCGGACTCAGGATGACAGTTACACTTCTTTTTCATCAATCTCAATCCTAGTAAGTAGTAGAATAAGAAAAGCAGCATGGAACGCGCAGTGACTTCACAATCAGCACGCAGTAAAGGGGCGGACGGGAAGCCTTTGGTGGCGATTGTAGGCCGACCGAACGTGGGCAAGTCGTCGTTGTTTAACAGACTTGTCGGGAGACGGGAGGCGGTGGTGAGCGAGGTGCCGGGGACGACTCGAGACCGCATTATTGGGGACGTGGAATGGGACGGGAGGGTGTTCACGCTGGTGGACACGGGAGGACTGGAGGGAGAGACGGGGGACCCGCTGAAGGAGAAGGTGCGGGCGCAGGTGGAGATGGCGATTGAGGAGTCTGACCTAGTGCTGTTTGTGGTGGACGCAGAGGAAGGGCTGAATCCGCTGGATGAAGAGATAGCGCAGTGGCTGCGGCGGCTGGAGAAGCCGCTGATTACCATCGCCAACAAGGCGGACAACGTGCAGCGGGAGGCGACGGCGGCAGAGTTCCATCGGCTGGGGCTGGGCGAGCCGCTTCTGATGAGCGCGTACCATAACCTGGGTACGCAGGACCTGATGGAGCAGATATTAGGCCTGCTGCCTGAGTGGAAGGGGAAGGTGGAGGAGACGAAGGGGGTGCCGAAGCTGGCGATTATTGGGCGGACGAACGTTGGCAAGTCGATGCTAATGAACGCCATCCTGGGGGAAGAGCGAGCTATTGTCAGCGACGTGGCGGGGACGACCCGGGACAGCCTGGACACACGGTTCGTGTACAAGGACAAGCCGATGGTGCTTATAGACACGGCAGGGATGCGGCGTCGAGGTCAGATACGGCCAGGCATTGAGAAGTACAGCGTGCTGAGGAGCGTCAAGGCGGTGGAGCGGTGTGACATTGCGCTGGTGGTGCTGGACGCCATGGAGATAGCCACGGAGCAGGACACCCACATATTCGGGATGGCGATGGACGCGTTCAAGGGAATCATCGTAGTAGTAAACAAGTGGGATTTGGCGCCCCAGGAGACTGGAACGGAGCAGGAGGTCGCGATACAGTTAATTCGCCGCCGGTTCCACTTTATGCCGTACGCGCCGATTGTGTTCACATCGGCGCTGGAAAGCCAGGGGATACAGGACATACTGGACCTGGCGCTGGAAATATACGAAGAGCGAGGACGCGAGGTGCCGCAGAACCAACTTCGACGATTGATGAACGACGCCTGGGTATCGAGGCCGCCATCGAACGTTAGGGGACGGCGGCTAGAGCTTTACCAGGTGCGGCAGGTGGACACGCATCCACCGACGTTTGTGTTCAACGTCAATGAGCCGACGATACATTTCTCCTATCGAAGATACCTGGAGAACA
Organism: SAR202 cluster bacterium; assembly: GCA_016872285.1. NCBI lineage: Bacteria > Bacillati > Chloroflexota > Dehalococcoidia > SAR202 cluster bacterium. Next base: position 7,246 of record VGZZ01000044.1, read on the forward strand.
AGATCCGTCAGACCTTTGGCTTCAGGCACACGCATCTGCGGCTGGTCTTCAAGAGGAGATCTGAGTAGATGGGAATCGCGCTGGCGCTGCTGGCCCTGCCACCTTTGCTTGCCGCATACCTAGCCGTAGTCTTGTTTGCTTTGGACACGGACAAGTTATACGTCCAGTACATGCTGGTGGTCCCGCTGGTGTACTTAATGGCGTCGATTCCGTGGGGGTATTTGATGCTGCGGCTCACCCAGGGGGTGGACATTCGAGAGTACGGCAGCGGCAGGATAGGCACCACCAACGTACTGCGTACTGCGGGTGGCAAGGCGGGGGCGGCGGTGCTGATGCTGGATGTTTCTAAGGGTGTCCTGGCGATACTGCTGGCAAAGGCGGCGTCGGATTCGGCGATGGTGGAGGTAGCGGCGGGGCTGCTGGCGCTGGCGGGACATAACTGGTCGCCATTTTTGGGGTTCAAGGGCGGACGGGGGATAACGCCCGGCGTGGGAGGAGCAGTGATGGTCAGCCCTCTAGCGACGGCGATTGGTCTGGGAGTCTTTGCCGCGGTGGTAGGAGTGGGACGCTATGTGTCTTTGGGTTCTATTGTAGGGGTAGCCACAGTGGCCATTGCAGCGGTGGCGCTAACGACTGTAACCGATCTATCTCCGCTTTATCTGTGGTATTTCATCCCAGGGACTGCGCTGATTATCTGGCAGCACAGAGATAACATAGAACGCTTGCTCAAAGGGACGGAGCGCCGCATAGGCCAGCGGGCGAAAAAGCTGCCGCAGGCCGGGTGACCTAGTGCCGAGGGCAGCGGTAGTGGGGACGACGACCTGGGGAACGACGCTGGCAGTCCATTTGTCACGCAATGGCGTGCAGACAACGCTGCTGGCTAGAAGCTCAGAGGAAGCGGCGGATTTAGAGAAACGCAGGGAGAACCATCGTTTCCTGCCAGGATTACGCTTCCCTCATACGCTGCAGGTTGCCAGCGACGCGGACATGGCCCTGGACAGGGTGGACATGGCGGTGCTGGCGGTGCCGTCGCAGCGGATGAGGGAAAACCTGCGCTGGATAGGGCCATACCTATCGCCCAGCTCTATTGTCCTGAGCGCGGCGAAGGGCCTGGACATGGAGACGGGGAAACGAATGAGCCAGGTTATCGAGGAGGAGTTGCCGGCGACGCATCGAGGCAGGATATGCGCGCTGTCGGGACCGAACCTGGCGATGGAGATAGTGGCTGGCAAGCCGTCTTCCACGGTCATCGCCAGTGAGGACGAAGGGACGGCGAATGAGGCCCAGTCGATACTATTGTCACCGATTTTTCGAGTGTATACCAATGATGACGTGGTGGGCGTGGAATTGGGCGGGGCGCTGAAGAACATCATCGCGCTGGGATGCGGGATATCGGACGGGCTGGGGAGCGGGGACAACGCCAAGGCGGCGTTTATGACTCGAGGGCTGGCCGAGATAACCCGGCTGGGCGTGGCGGCGGGGGCGAACCCGCTGACGTTTGCCGGCCTGGCGGGTCTGGGGGACCTGGTGGCGACATGCTCCAGCGCATTGAGCCGCAACAGGTTTGTGGGCGTGGAGCTAGCCAAGGGGAGGTCTCTAACGGATATCTTGAAGGGGATGAAGAACGTTGCGGAGGGGGTTTACACAACGTCGGCGGCGCTGAAGATGGGGAGGGAATTGGGGGTGGAGCTGCCGATAGTGGAGGCTACCAGCCGGGTGCTTTTTGAGGGGCTGCCGGTGGGACAGGCGATTATGGAGTTGATGGGGAGGCCGCCGAAGGCGGAGTAAAGGGTGCCTCTTCTGCCATAAGGGTCGTTGGCATAAAGCGGGGCGCCCTCATCACCCTTTGTCCCTCTTCTCCCGATTACAGGAGAAGAGGGAAGAGAAATAAGGATCACCTCATCACCCCCCTTCGGCCAGGCTCAGGGCAGGCTCTATCCCCCTCTTCTCCTTTGCAATAGGAGAAGAGGGGGGACCTGAGGGGAAGGGAACCTCAACCTCCCAGGTCGCTGGTGTGGTAGAGGATGGCGGAGGCGGCGACGAGGCCGGCGGTCTCGGCGCGGAGGATGCGGCTGCCTAGGCTGACGGGGTGGATGCCGAGGCTTTGGGCGTGTTGGACTTCAGAGGAGTCGAAGCCGCCTTCCGGACCTATGTATAGCAGGACTCGATGCGGGATAGGAGTGGTCAGGACTTGCTTCAAACCGCGCCCTCGGGCTTCTTCCCAGGGGATGAGGGCCAGGGAGTTGGGGGTGGCGAGGGCGCAGGCATCATCGAAGGTGGTGGCGGGGTGGAGTACGGGCAGGCGGCTCCGGCCGGACTGTTCCATCGCCTCGGCGATGATTTTGGCCCAGCGGGCGCGTTTGCCAGGGCTTTCGGCGTCGGAGCGTTTGGGGACAGATCTTTTGGAGACCATGGGCACGAACTCGCTGATACCGACCTCAGTCCCTTTCTGCAAGACCCAGTCGAACTTATCGCTCTTCATGATGCCCTGGCAGAGGGTAATGCGGACCGAGGGTTCGCCGACGTCTTTGGTGGTGGAGGTCACGCGGCACGAGACTCTATCGCGGTCGATGGAGGAGATGACGATGGAGTAGACATTACCGGCGCCGTCGAGCAGATCGGCGGTGGCGCCGGGGGACATGCGGAGGACGCGGGATATGCGATGGGCTACCTCGCCGGTCAGAAGGGCCCGTTCGCCCTGGACAGCGGAGGCATCGACAAGAAATCGGGGCATCAGGCGCTGTTCCTGAAGATGAGGGAGACCCAATCGGCGGAGACGGCGCGGCGGGCTAGGGAGAGGCCAAGGGCTTTGAAGCTATCGGTGACGGCGGCCTCCTGGGAGTCGAGGAAGCCGGCGGTAATGATGTGGCCGCCCGGCTTGAGGGCGGCGTGGAGATGAGGCGCCAGGTCTTGCACTACTTTGGCGCTTATGTTGGTTACCAGCAGGTGATAGGAAGAGGGACGAATTTTAGGGTGGGGGATGGAACCATAGACCAGGGCAACTTTGTCCTGGACAGAATTGGCGCGTAAAGCCTTGCGAGCAACTTTGAGGGCTGTGGGGTCTACGTCCAGGCCGACCACGCGCTCGGCGCCCAGCCTGGCAGACGCGATGGACAGGATTCCTGAACCCGTGCCCACGTCCAGGACATGGGTACCCGGTTTAACGAAATCTTCCAAGGCCTCGAGGCACATGCGGGTGGTGGGGTGGCGGCCGGTGCCGAAGGCCATACCCGGATCGAGTTCTATGACATGGTCGGATTTTTGGGGAGTATAGGGAATCCAGGGGGGCTTAATGACCAGGTTACGACCGACTCGAAGGAGGGAGAAGTGGGACTTCCAGGCCTCGGCCCAATTCTCGCCGTCCAGTTCGACGACGAAGGGGCCTTGGATAGGGAGGAGGGATCCGATGAGTTTAAGGCCGACGTCGATGCGGGCGCGGCGCTGGGTGGAGGTGGAGGTGAGGTAGGTACGAAGAGAGACCTGGCCGGGGACCGAGTCTTCGATGGCTACGCCGTGGCCGTATCGCCCGAAGAGTTGAGATACAGGCTCTACAAGCTCAGGGGGAACCTTGACAGTAAACTCTAGCCATTTCATTTAGAGGTCACATTGGGACGAATGCGACCAAAGCTGAGAAGGGACGCTAGGAACCGGCAATGGCGTCTTTAATTTTGTTAAAGATGCCTTTGTCTTTGCCAGGCTGGCCGTTGTTGGTCCAGCCCATGATTTTGGCCAGATTTTCGAGGCCTTCTTTCTGCTCCGGGTCCAGGCCGGTGGGGACGGCCAGCTTGACCTGGACCAGCAGATCGCCTTTGGAATGGTCCCGAACATGGGGCATGCCTTTGCCTTTGAGTCGGAAGACCGCGTCGGGTTGAGTGCCAGGAGGGATTTTGAGTTCTTCGGCGCCGTTCATGGTGGGGACCTTGAGATCCGCGCCGAGGGCGGCCTGGAGGAAGTTGATGGGCATGTCCACAAGGAGGTTAACGCCATCGCGATGGAAAACGGAGTGGGGCTTCACAGAGACGTTGATATAGAGGCTGCCTGGGGGGCCACCGTTGACGCCGGCATGGCCTTCGCTGGTGAGCCGGACCTGCATACCGTTGTCTATGCCTGAGGGAACTTTGACGTTAATGTCGGCTTTGACCCGCTCCAGCCCAACGGCGCGGCAGTTAACACAGGGCTTCTGGATGATAGAGCCGCGGCCACGGCATGAGGAGCAGGGCACGATCTGAACAAACTGACCGAAGAGGCTGCGTTGGGCGCGTTTTAGCTGACCGTAACCCTGGCAGTCGGCGCAACGGACGGGAGTGGCGCCAGGCTCTGAGCCGCTGCCCGAACACGCGCGGCACCGCTGAGTGCGCTCGACTTTTACCTTCTTCTCGACGCCTAGGTAGGCTTCCTCGAGGTCAAGGGTGAGTTGAAGGTGGACGTCGTCGCCGCGGCGGGGGGCGTTTTGGGACTGGGAGGCGCCGCCAAAGAAGGTATCGAAGATATCGCCGAGGCCGCCGAAGACGTCGAAGCCCTCGAAGTCGCGGGTGAATCCGGGATCGGAGGCGACGCCGGCATGGCCGAGGCGGTCGTAGCGGGAGCGGCGGTCTGTGTCGCTGAGGACCTGGTAGGCCTCGTTGACCTCTTTGAACTTCTCGGAGGCGTCAGGGCTTTTGTTGCGGTCCGGGTGGGAGTCCAGGGCCTTCTTGCGGAAGGCTTTCCGTATTTCTTCTTCTGAGGCGTCCCGGGACACGCCCAGGATCTCGTAATAGTCACGCTTAGCCAAAGTGAATCCTTCAGGGGGTAGACTCAACGTTTAATTATACGCGTGTCCAGGGAGGAGGCTCAAGAAAGAATTACGACAGATAAAGGGAGCCAGCGCGCCTTAGTGGCCGGGGTGGACGGAGGACATCATCTCATCCATGAAGCCGGAGAGGAACTTCACGCCGCTGATGACATTAGAGTAGGCAAGTCTGGTGGGACCGACGACGCCGACGACGCCGGAGGCTTCGTCAGGGATGCCGTACTGGCAGATGATGACGCTGAAGGACTTGAGGGGGCCTTCCGCGTTTTCCTCGCCGATATGAACGGAGACTTTTTGCTGCTCAGCCGCTTTTGCCATGAAGCTTTTGACCAGGAGGCCGTCCTCCAGAAGGCCAGCGACCTCTTTGGCCTTGCCAGGCTCGGCGAACTCGGGCTGGGAGAGGAGGAGACGAAGGCCGTCGACGCTATGCTCGGCGGCGCGTTTTTCATCGTCCTCTTTGAGGAGACGGAGGGTCTCTTCTCGGACCAGGCTTTCGAAGGGGGTCAACTCGACGGTCTTGTTGAGCATCTGGTTGTAGGTGAGGCCGGCGTAGACGCTGTTGAGCTTGTTGGAGACGCTGGTAAAGTCATTTTGGCCGACGGGGCCGTCCAGGGGGATGAGGTTCTTTTTCAGACGGGCCTCGTTGAGGACCACGATGAGGAGGGCCAGGAGGTCTTGAAGCTGGACGACCTGGATGGCTTTAATGCGCGGGGAGGCTGCCCTGGGGTAGGTGACGACGGCCATGTTGCCGGAGAGCTCGGCGAGGACGGATGCGGCCTGCTCGACCCACTCCTCGAGGTCGCGGAGGCCGCGCCTGAAGCGGCCCATGACTTCGTGCTGGGAGGCGACGGGGAGTTCCAGGTCGTCATCCAAAGATTCGACGTAGAAGCGGTAGCCTTTGTGGGATGGGACGCCGCCGGCGGAGATGTGGGGACGGAGGATGTAGCCGGCTTCCTCCAGCTCCGCCATTTTGTTGCGGACGGTGGCGGAACTGACTTTGATGGGGGCGCGGCGGGCGATGTTCTCAGAGGGAACGGGCGTGGCGGTAGTGATGTACTCTTGGACTAGAGTCTTGAGGACGGCGCCAGAACGCTGGTTGAACATGGCTCGTCAAAGCTCCATTTTTAGCAGACGGGCCGCTTAACTGCTAACTCGGAATGTAACATTGGGGTATTTGAGTGTCAAGGCGTTGACGCTCTGAGATTGGGGTTATTATACTCTACGATGCTTTTACGCTCAAAGTTTGCTCAGAGAGACATAAGAGAGAACCATGCAATTAACTAATCGGGCTGTCCTGGCGGATGTTCTTTATCCTCGGGACTGGGCTAAGACGCGAGAGGCAAGGATAGCCAAGGAGGCTATCCTGATTGTGGGGTTTGCGGCGTTTGTGGCGCTGTGCGCGCAGGTTATTGTACGGCTGCCGTTTACCACGGTGCCGATTACGGGACAGACCTTTGCCACGCTGGTGGCAGGGGGCGCGCTGGGGGCGTGGCGAGGGGCGGCGTCGCTGTCGGTTTATTTGGTGGCGGGGATGTTTTTGCCGGTGTACGCGCCGTCGTCACCGGCGGGGGTGGTGGGGGAGAGTTCGGTGCATTTCATTTTTCCGTGGAACGGTACGTCTGAGTTTCCGTGGGATTTAAGCAGCGGGGGGTACATACTGGGGTTTGTGCTGGCGGCGGCGCTGGCGGGGTTCATTGCGGAGAGGGGATGGGACAGGAAGCCGTGGCTGATTGGCGGGTTTCTGGCCAGCAACGCGCTGATTTACGTGCCGGGGCTGCTGTGGCTGTCGTATTTGATTAGCACGGAGTGGATTCATCCGGCGGCGGGGAGGCCGCTGGGGGAGCTGATTGCAGGGTCCGGGACGTGGGAGAAGACGCTGGTGGGGGGGTTGTACCCGTTTATTTTGGGGGATTTGATTAAGTTGTATCTGGCGACGTTGACGCTGCCTCTGGCGTGGAAGTTGGTGGAGAAGTTTAGGAAGGAGTCCGGGTAGGGGCTTCTGTCCTACTCTCTCCATCAATACGTGTAATGCGAAATACATCCTTGTTCTCAATCGGGATACCATCCCCTGGCCCCTTCCTGCTGGAAGGGGAAGAAAATATTGAGCACCTCATCACCCTCTAACTCCCTCTTCTCCTTTGCAATAGGAGAAGAGGGAGAACCAGATGGAACACCCCTCAACCCCTCGTTCAAATATCTAAAGCCTTACATCAATAGGATGGTTCAGTAATGGAGATTACGTGGCTGGCGCATTATAGCTTTAGGTTGAGGAGCGGGGATGTGTCTGTGTTGACGGACCCGTATAGCGCGTCGCTGGGGGCTAGCGCGCCGGATTTTGAGCCTAGTGTTGTGACGATTAGCTGCAAGCGGCCGGACCAGAGCAGCCGGGAGGGCTTGCAGGGGAAGTATTTGCTCATCGACGGGCCGGGGGAGTATTCGTCGGCGGGGGTGAACGTGCAGGGGGTGATGACGCCGCTGCCTACGGAGGGGACGTCGAAGGATAGAAACACGGCGTATGTGTTTGAGGTAGAGGGGGTGAATGTTTGCCACCTGGGGAACCTGCTGATGCCGCTCACGGAGAAGCAGACGCAGGCGCTGACACCGGTGGACGTGGTGCTGGCGCCGTGTGTGTCGTCAGAGTGGCTGGGGGTGGACCGGATGGCGCAGCTGGTGCGGTCTATGAGCCCGAAGATTGTTGTCCCGATGGGGTATAAGGCGGGGGAGGGGCTGGAGGCGTTTTTGAAGGCGATGGGGGCGAAGGACCTGGAGCCTCAGCCCACGCTGCGTGTGACGCCGACGAATCTGCCGGGGGAGATGAGGGTGACGCTGCTGAGGGCGTCAGCGATGGGGGGATAGGCAGGCAAGGCGCGCCCTGCACCCTTTGCTTTGCGATCCGTGTTCCAAGCGTAATGCGTGCCTGAGTTCCCTATTGTATAAAGAATAGCGGAGCCTCGCCCGTATGTAGTGATTGGGCGGCGTCGGTCATGGGATGCGTCGGGGGATGAGTTCGCGTTGGCTATGGCACCCAAAAATATTTAGTTTTATTCGCGATTGGCTTCGGGGGCGATAAATCAAGCCTCCGCGTAGTATATAGGTTAAGGAGGCGGAGATTTCGTGTTGATATGAGCAAGTCAAGGAGTTCAACTTTTTTATTTGACAAACGAATAGCAAACGAATGTGAATGTAGTAGAAGTAGACCTGGCACAGGTTAGGCACAGACTCATTTGCGGGATTGTTTTTGGCGGCCGTTGAAAAGTTAACACCCCTCTTTTTCGGAAAACAATTCGATTCAATTGGAGGGCTGGCCCAAGTGAGGAACCGCAGGGTAGGAGGTCTGTAGGGCGGCTGGTTGGGGGGCCGATCCTCCTGCGGCGGACGGCCTCCATCTCGATTGGCAACGAGGTCTTGCGATTGGAAAAGATAAGGCGCTCGACGTTTAGTGAGTGAATAGCGGTGGTGGACGTGGGAATAGGGTAAGGGATGGGAGATGCTTAAGGCAATGGGAAGATGTCAGAAAAGGGAGAGGGGAAAGAAAGGGTTAGGTGACCTGGCCCCTACGCTGCGCTGGATGGGTTGGTGGTATAGATGAGTTGTGGCAGCGGTTAGGAGTCAATAAAAAGAGAAGGCCCGCCTGAGGCGGGCCTTCTCTTTTAGTCCTTCGACTTAGCTCAGGACTGGGTTACGGGATAAGGACCGCGTCCTTATTCATGTAGAGTAAGTAGGCTGTACCAGCCTCCAAGCAGGCCTGACCACCTACAGGCACTGCGCCGGGCTGAGCTGTGCACGCTACTGCACTGGCGGGGGTAATCTTAAGGTTGGCAACGCCAAGGGTGTTGAAGGTGTAGGCAGCAGCCCAATCGAGAGCGGCGAAGTAGGTATCAGGATCAATGTCCGTGCCAGCGGGAAGGACATCAGGGTCGCCGCCGACAGGGACGACGTTCCAACCCTTGAAGAGCTGCACGACGGTGGGGAAGACGGGCTGACCGCCGGTGGCCCTGGGTATGTTGAATTCAAGGGTAGCTATGCTGTCAGACTGGACCCAGTAGCCACGGGCCGCATCAATGTGCGTCAGGTTGCCGGAGAAGGTGCCGGTAACGGGGTTGCGGGAAGCGACTAGCCAGAGACCGGTGGCGTTGTCGTAGGCCATGACGAACTTGATGGCGGTCTTGGAACCGAGAACGTCGTTAATGGCGGTGGTGGTGGGCTGGGCGGGGATGGAGACGAGGGAGAAGCCCGGATTCACCGTGACCTTGTAGGTAGCGCGAGCGGCAACCACCAGGGTCATGGTATGGGTAGTGGGAGTGGTGGAGCCGGCGCTGATGGAGACGTTGCCAGCAGCGTCCTTGGCCTGAATGCTGAGGGTGTGGGTACCCACAGCCAGACCGGTGGCGGGGAACAGGAAGCTGTTGGTGTCAACGGAAACGATGCTGGACAGGATGTCGGTGGCGGTGCCGCCCGGAGGAGTCCAGGTGGCGGAGGTGAGGGTTACGCCCTTCTGGGAATCCATATTGAGGGCGGTCAAAGCACCGCCGGCGTCCGGGTCAGCGTAGAACTCGTTGTCTTCGCCGGGACCGGCGGAACCAGCGTCATCGAAGTGAATGGTAACGAAGGGGCTTGGGATATCCGTAGCAAAGGCAGCAGTGGCATCGGTGTCAGGGCTGACAACAAAGCCAGCAGCAAAGGCGCCGTTGAGTACGCTGTCGAACTCAACGATGTAAGTGTCGGCCTTGAGCTTGCCCCTATCCGCGACAGCGGTACCATCGGGGTCCGCAAGACCGGCGGTGCCGACGTTGCCAGCGGCATCAGTCACTGTGATTTGGATGGTGACCATGCCGGACTTGGAAGCGCCGGTGATAGTAGCTATGCCGACGGAGGAGGACCAGCTATTCACGCCGGTGGAGGATACAGTCAGAGCCTTGTCAATCTCAGCGCCAACACCGCTCTTAGCCAGGGTGTTGTCAGCGCCGATGACCAGGTAGCTGGCTATTACGGCGGGGGTAGTAGCGGCGGACTCGCCGACGCTGAAGGCGATGGAGACAGTGCCCTTGCTGACTACGCGCGGCGATGTTCCGGCGTCGCCAGTAAGCGTGATGCCAGTGACGGCAGGAGCCAAGCCGTCAACGGAGGTGATGCCGGCGGAGCCGGTGAAGGTAGCCATGGTGTTACCGGCCTTGTCCTTAATAGAACCGGCCAGTTCCAGCTTGGGCTTGGCATCGGTAGCCAGGGCAGCGGCAAGGCCAATGAGAATGCTCTTGCCAGCCTTGTCAACGGCGACGGAAGTAACCGTGGAGCCAACGACGACGAAGTCAGCGGCATCCACAGTAGCAGGATCAATGGTGGCGGTAGTAGCGGGAGAGCCAGTGTTGGCGAAGAAGGAGACCGCCGAGGTGGCCTTGGCGTCAGCCTTGACGTTGCCAATGGCCGGGTTCTCAACCTTATAGTTATCACCGGTGTCCCAGTCGTTCTCCACGCCTCCAGCGAGGCCGCAAGTGAGGGTGGTGGCGGTAAGGGCGGTGACAAGGCAGGAACTGCCGTCGGTGAGGTTGGTGACCTTGTCGTCAACCACAACTCCAGCAACGACAAAGCTGGCGAGGGCATCGGTGAGAGTCTGAGCGCCATCAGCGCCTGTATGGGCACCGGTGGGAAGAGTGGTGAGACGGGTATCAATTACGCCACCGGTCTTGACCGAGGCGGCAAGCAATGGGGCCGGGGCTGTGGTGTCCAAGGTAATCTTAACGGGGTTGCCGTTGTTGGTAACGTCAAAGGTGGCCGGAACTGCGGGGTTAGCAGCGCCCAACACGGCGGGGTTGGCGACGCCCTGAGCCTTCTGAGGCTGGGTGCGGTCGTCAGCGAACTTGGGCGTGTTACCGACCTTGTCCTTAGTAGGTACAGAGAAGCTGATGGAGCCGTCGTCTGTGCCCGCGACGAAGGTGAAGGCCTTGCTGACCTGGAAGGAGTTGGTGCCCACGAGCAAAGGCACGAGGTCGTCAGCGGTGTTGCCGCCAACGCTTCTGCTAATGGTATCTACGTCGGTAGTAGCAAGACCTGAAGCCTTACCGCCAGCCGAGTTCTCATCAGTGACTTTGAAGACCACGGATACGGTAGTGCTATTGGTAAAGGCGCCGTTGACAGGACTCACAATGGCGATGGTGGGCGCCTTCATGTCAACGTCAGCGGTCTTGGCATTTGTCGCGCCATCGTCGGTGTAGCTGACGGTAAGAACCTCACCATCGGCTACGGGGACGAGGAGCTTCAGAAGGGCGTCATCAGAACCGGCTTCGTCCTGGTCTAGGTTGGCGGTGCCAGTGGCGGCAAAATCGAGGGCCAGGGCGGCCGCGCCGATCTTGGCGGCTAGACCTGGAGTACCGGTTATTCCGGCAGCGGCTTCCACGGCGTCAATGGTTGCGACGCCAGCGGTGTTGACAGCCGTGGAGATCTTATCGAAGTCTGAGGAACTGAATAGTCCGGCCTTAACAGCGTAGGAGTTGCTGACGGCGGAGGACTCGGTACCATTAACTTTCCGAGTGAGGCCTTTAGCAGCAAGGCTGGGAGAGCTAAAGCTGACCATTTCTGTTACGGTTTCCTTCACGTTGTAGGTGAAGGTAATGGTGATGGAGTCTGTGGTGCCACCAACACCACTCAAGTCAGAAGCGGTGCTAACAGTCCTAGCGGCGTTGTTTATGACGTTAGTGCCAACGCTGCTCTTGGTGGTAGCAGGAAGGAAGTCAGCGGCAAACTGCACGGTCGCCGAGAGTATTGGGGTCGCGGCACCTGCCGTCTGGTCGAACTCAGAGTGCTGGTACTGAACGGTGACGTTCTTAGCGCCCGCGGGAGCGGCAGAGCCGGGGTTATCCGCGGCAGCGAGGGTAACGGATGCGATGCCTCCCGTAGCATTCAGAGTGACAGCGGAGGGAACCTTGGTTACGCCGTTTATCTTGAGGATAACGTCTTCGGCGTTGAGGGCCGCATCGGGTACGCCCACATCAGCAGGGGTGGCGTCATTGATGTTGGAGTCTCGTCCAATCTTGGTAAGGGAGAGGACCATGGCCGCACCATTGCCAGTGCTATCGAAAGAATCGGTGATGGATTTCTCGCCCTGGAGGAAGGCCTGGCTGGCCGCTCCCTGAGCGGTTTGAGCTGTACCGTCCAACTTAAAGGGGTTGGTGGCGCCAGCGGCGGCCGCATCAATGAGGATGCGGGCCACGCCAGTGCGAGTCGGGCTAAAGTCCGAATCGACAACAGTCGCCGTAACGATGTTGAAGCCGGTCTGGTCCGAGTAGAAGGCGCCTGAGGAGCCGCCGGTGAGGGTAATGGTACCGGCGACGCCGGAGGGCGCGGCGGAGGTGATGGCGGCTAGCATGGCCAGCAGCGCCACCACAGGGAGACTGGGGATTAACCAAACGAACTTACGTTTCACTTTCTCACCTCTTTGTACTAATTCTCTAGTATGACGAAATTGGATCCACTTTTGTTCCAAAAGGACTAGGCCTTCCGGCCAAGAGTTTTATGATCTTGGCACCAGGGAAGGGTCAGCCCTTGGCAGATGAAGGACAATGGAATCCATTCCACACCCCCTCCAGGGACGAGACTGACTGAGTAGTATTAATCATGGGGGTAGTTTTTTTAAAGGAGTTTTGGGCCTCTTTTTCCAGTAAAATGAGCTTTTATGGTCGGCTTCTCGTAGGGGTTGTGAGGTAGTCGTAAAGGACTAGTTTAATTAGCCTAGTCCTTTCATGTAAGAAGGGCACAGGAGACTATACATAATGGGCGGGAATGTTGTCAAATCGGCGGTGGGGGTTGGGG
>VGZZ01000045.1 GCA_016872285.1 SAR202 cluster bacterium
ATGAAACGGCCTGCCCCGCCGGCATCGCTGTGCTTGGAGAACAGTTTAGACCTTTTTTAAGATACAAGAATGACATGAACGCTGCCAAACCGTTGAATAAGGAGTGTGGCAGCAGGCGGGGCGTTGAGGTTTCTCGACTACCCCATTCGGCTACGCTCAGGACTAAAGGGCCAATCCTCCTACGGCGGACGGCCTCCTCATTGTATAAGCAGGCTGTGGCGGAGCTCACCGAAATGACGATAAGGAAGGGGCAACAAAAAAGAAGCCTTGTGGCTTCTCTTTGTTTTGAAGGAGTCGGGTCCGGAGCGCTAGTCTCTACGGCGATCCGTCCGATCCGGCGGCCACCCCCATGCACAGGGCGATGGTAGGCATTTGCCCGGACCCGACCCTAAAAGGTCTATTTTCTGCGATGTACTCTGTTAGACCGTCGAGCCCAGACAGATGCCTACCATCGCCCTACTAGTTAAACCACGTTTCATATTCACCTCCTCGGTACCCTCACGGGTCCGTAAACAGGATTCCGCACAAGCGGTATGTTTATGGTAGAACGATGAAAACATGCGTGTCAATAGCGCCAGCCAGGGAATTTAGCGGCATTATGTAAGGTGTTTTATGGATAGGCGAGAGGTTAGCTGTGTAGAATAGCTGGGCTGTATGGCTACTATTTTTCGATGGCGAAGCCCGACGGGTCTGTTCCTGGCCGGTTTGTTTTCATTAGCGACGCTGGCCCTGGCGGCCTGCGGCGACACCGTGACCCGCACGCCGCTCCCCATCCCGACTCTTACGCCCACCGCTCCCGCGGCGTCCCAGGCGCAGGAACGAGCGGTGGGGGTGATGTCATCGGTGAGTTCTTTTAAGGTGTCCGGAAGGATAACCCAGGGCGCGCAAGAGGTCTTTGTGAACGCCGATGTGGTGAGGCCTTCCGATTTCGTGGCGCAGGCTTCGATTTTGGAGGCAGGGGAAGAGAGTAAGGTGGAGGCGGTGGCCAAGGGCGGCGCGCTCTTCGTCAAGCCTGACGGGACCCAGGAGTGGTACAAGTTCTCGGGGCCTGGTGTGGTTGGGTTCGATTTGCCTAACGTGGTGGAGATGTTGGAGGAGACGCTGGCGGGCGTTCAGGGACTGGCTTTTCAGGGCAGGGAGGCGGTGGGCGGGGTGGAGACGTACCACTTCCGGGGCCAGGCGGAGATGGAACCTATGGAAGGTTTGGCTGGGAGCTTTGGCAAGCCCCCGTCGAAGGCGACTGTAGATATCTGGGTGGGCCAGGGTGACGGGCGGGTTTATAAGCTAGGCGTGACGGGCGAGGGAGAAGAGGGGCCATATTCAGGAGTGTTTACATTTTCGGCATATAACGAAGCGCAGGTCGCCGCGCCCGCAGCGTCTAAGTCGCTGGAGGACTTGCGCAACGATTTCATAAAGTCGGCGTTGGAGTCGTCGAGCGTTACAGGCGAAGCCGCAAGGGACAAGATGGGGGACTGCATCGGCTTATCGCTGGGGCTGGATTTTCTTTTTCTGGTGATGACCGGCGAAAGCGTCGAGTCTGAGGTTGTCGCCAAGGCTATCCAGAAGTGCCTTAACGACCTGGGCCTGGCGCCCAAGCTGCCGCTGGTGGACCCGTCGACGGCGCTGCCGCAAACGCCAGCGGAGCTGAAGGCATTGCTGGAACGACTGCCGGTGGAGACGCAGACGTGCCTGCGTCTGGCTGTCGGCGACCAGGCGTACGTGGAGCTTCGGGCAGGCCACCGTCTGCCGACGCTGCAAGAACTGGCGCTGGCGCTGCCATGTTTAAGGTGATGGCGGATGGCTAGGACAGGCCAGCCAGTCCAGCGGATACATATACCGGCACGAAACGCGCGGGTGTTTAGCGTGTCGAAGGGCCAGTTTATCAAGGTCATCGACGCGCAGGGTAAGCAGGTGGCGGACTTTTTCGCGTTCAACGACCAGGACCGCTCGGAAGTGTTGTCGCCGACGTACACGCGCAGCGCGCTGGGCAGGCTGTATTTGGAGGAGGGGAAGGCGCTGTACAGCAATCGACGGCGGCCTTTGCTAATGGTGGTGGAGGACCCGGTGAAGCGTCACGATTTGCTGTTCGCGGCCTGCGACCCGGTTCGATACCGAGAGTACGGCATCGAAAACCATGCTAGCTGCCAGGTGAGCACGCTGTCGGCGCTGAGGGAGCGAGGGTTTACGCCTTCGGAGTTCCCGCATCCGGTGAACCTGTTTCAGAACGTGGAGGTGAAGGTGGACGGGTCGCTGTCGATACATGAGCCGGTGACGAAGGCGGGGGATTATATTTTGCTGCGGGCGATGGAGGACTTGCTGGTGGTGGTGTCGGCGTGCCCGCAGGACCAGAACCCGTGCAACGGTTGGAACCCGACGGATGTAATGGTGGAAGTTTACGGGGACGGTTAGGGGAAGGGAAACCCCCTATCCTTGGACCTTCCACAGTAGGAAATGAGGGAGGGATAGTGCGCAGCGCGGCGGGTGGCAGTGATAAAGGATTGAGCCTCTAGGGTTTACCCCTCACCTTAATCCTCTCCCACAAGGGGAGAGGAAAGAACAAGAATGGCTGTGGAGCCGTCGTCAGGCTTGGTGTCGTGTTTTTGCTCACTTGACTCTTTTATACATTCCGCACTTGGCGTATGATGCGGCCAAATCGTGAAAAGGGGAGGCGCGTATGGCTCGGAAGCCTCGATTGAACAGGATTATTGACTTGTTGGAGCAGGGGAAGCCGGCCATCGGCACGTTTGTTATTAACGGGAGCCTGGACCAGGCGTCGCATGCTGCGGACGCGGGATATGACTTCGTTTTCATCGAGAACGAGCACACGAGCATGGACTTCGGGCAGCTCCGGCTGGCACTGCAGTTCCTGTTAAGCCGCAAACGGCTGGCGGCCCAGGGTAACTTGCAGGCGCATCCCACGCCTATACTTCGAGTGTCGCCGAACATCGGTGAGGTAGGCACCAACGAGTGGGTTATCAAGCAGACCCTGGACTATGGGCTTTACGGCTTGCTGTTGCCTCGGCTGGAGAGCGTGGAGGCGGTGCAGGCGGCGGTGGCGGCGGCGCGGTACGCGCAGAAGTCCAAGGCCAAGGACCGGCTGCCGGAGGGGCATCGAGGCTGGGGGCCGGGGACGGCGGCGCGGTACTGGGGGCTGTCGGTGCCGGAGTACTATGAGGCGGCGGACCTGTGGCCCCTGGACCCGGACGGCGAGGTACTATTGATGCCGATATGCGAGTCGGTGGAGGGTGTGAAGAACCTGGACTCGATATTGGGGGAGGCCAAGGGCATCGGCGCGGTACTGGCGGGGCCGGGAGACCTATCCATATCCATGGGCGTGGGGCCGAACACCAACGACCCGCGAGTGGAGGAGGCGATGCTGAAGATAGTGAAGACGTGCAACAAGCACGGGGTGGCGTGCATGATAAACGCCAGCTCGGCGGCGGACCTGGACAGGCGGATGGAGCAGGGATTCAAAATTTTTACAGTGATGGGGAAGGCGGACGATTCGGTGCTGGAGAGGGGGAGGGCGTATCAGAGGAAGGGGTAAATATACTCAAAGGATCTTTATAGAGGTGTGCATGATATGAATATCCATGTTAAATGTGCTAAACCTGCTTATGTAAAGGGTGAGTATGACTTCACTTCAATGGAGGAATTGTATAACTGGCCGCTCCAATCAAAGCTATAAGCAAGGGTGCCCCGGGTACCTTTCTTTTCGCCATAGCCAAGGATGGCTCTTGGAATGGAGGCACATTGCGCTTCTGGCTAACAGTTAGTTGCGACACACGCGATTATTTCAAAGCTCGAGAGGCGGCGGAGGTAACGAATCTTCTAAAACGCCGTGGCTTTGGGGAGAAGCTCAGTACAGACAGAAGAGTCGCGCTAGAGTTCGCGAAGGATATTGATCGTAAATCAAAGGAAATGAAGGTGCACTTGGACTAAAACTCCTTTGGGTAGGCGGCGTAACTGTAGAGCAAGTCCACGTAGGACTGCTCCAGCTCCACCAGGCCGCCCACCTTGCCGTCGCCGTCAACGACCAGGAACTCGTTGGGGGCGGAGTGGCCGCTGGCGTAGCCGATGCCGGTGGCGCCCAGGACTTTGTGACCTAGCATCTGGCTGAAGAAACCCATGGGGCCGCTGGCGCCTCGACGGGGCCATACGGTGGGCTCGATGCCCCACTCTTTGAACACACGAAGGCCGGCTTTGGCTAAATCGTCCTTGACGCTGAGCTTTTGAGGCGGCACGGCCATGAGAATCTTCATGCCGATGTCGTTGTAGCCGAGCTTGTCCAGGTGGGCGCGGATCTTTTTGGCGATGTCATTAGGCTCCAGGTCGGGGGGCAGGCGGTGGTCCACGGTGGCGTAGGCGGCGTGGGGCAAGGTCCAGAGGAGGGTGCCAGGGCCGGTGTAGCCGCCTCGGATGCCGTTGATGTTCATAGTGGGGTCGAAGCAGTAGTGCATAAAGGCGTCTCGGCCGGCGGCGTTGTGGGCGAACTTAGCGACTTTGCCCGGGGCCATATTGGGGATGGCTGACGACTCGCGGCCCTTGTACTTAACGGCCAGGGCGTCGATAAGCTCCATGTCCTCGCCGGTGGGCTTGAGGAGGCCATCGTAGAAGCCATTGACGAGGACTCGATTGGACTTGTGGTCGTAGAGAGTGTTGAGGGCGCTGACCAGCCGCCACACGGGGTGGTCGACGACGGGCTGGGCGGAGGAGTGGACGGGGCCGCCGGCGGGGCCTTTGCCCCATCGTTCGCCGGAGCACTCGTACTCGATATGGAGGTTGCCCTTGTTGCCTAGAAACAAGGTCACGTCGCCGGAGGGGTTCTGGCAGGGGGCGGGGACAATGGTGGCGTCGGCCTTGGAGAGGTGGTGGCGGTACTTGTCGATGAGCATAGGGATGTTGTCGCTGCCGACGAACTCCTCGCCCTCGGCCACCACCATAAGGTTGACCGGCAGCTTGCCATCGACGGCCTGGATAGAGTCGATAGCGTTGAGAAAGGCGGCGAAGCCGCCCTTGGTGCCGCCGCCTCGTCCGTAAACGACGGACTTGAAGGGCTTGCGCTCGGCGATGACGGACTTATAGGGGTCGTGGTCCCATCCGGAGCCGACGATGTTGGTGTCGAAGTAGGCGTAGACGGCCAGGGTCTTGGGCGCGCCGGCGTCGATGTAGCCCCAGGCGGCGGGCAGGACGGGCGTCTGGACGACCTCGGCCTCGCGGGCGCCGAGCTGCTTGAAATAGCCCTGGAGGAGCGTGGCGCACTTGGCGACGCCCTTGGGGTCCTCCTGGGAGACAGAGGGCTGGGCCATGTATTCGCGGACCCGGCCCAGGTGCTGCTCTCGATGCTCCTTGATGTGCTGGTGGACTTGCTTACGCTTGTTCATTGTCGGCCCCCTCATATTGAGACGATAAATTTTTACCAGTTCACTAAATTAGGCTTTTGCTTTTTCCAGCCGGCGTCGGAGGGGAAGAGGGTGGTCATCTCGACGCGCTGGGCGGGGCCGTCGAACCAGGGGTCGACGATGGAGCGCCACTTGGTGTAGTGGGGCATCTTGCGGTGGGCCTCCAGTGCGGCCTGGTCGGCATAGACTTCGTAGAGGTGGAGGAGGTTGGGGTCCTTGGAGTCGCGGAGGACGTCAAATCGATAGCAGCCTGGCTCGTCGCGGACGGAGCCTTTGGCGTCGTCGTAAACGGCTTTGATGAAGTCCTCCATTTTGCCTTGCTTGACCTTGATGGTGACGAAGATGGAAATCATGGGCGGGATGTCCTTTCCACGGGCGGCCCGGTGAGGATGGCGGGATTATAGCAGGGGGATACCAGCGGGGCTACCTGGTGTTGTAGTATGGATTGTGGCCGTGGGCGGTTAGCTCAGCTGGTTAGAGCACATGCTTTACACGCATGGGGTCATAGGTTCGAGTCCTATACCGCCCACCACTCTGGATAAAAGGTAAAACCTTCTCGGTCACCTTTGTCCTGACCCTATGAGCGGTCCTCTTTCTTACTCTGGGATCAGCGGCCCTGGTGCCTTACCGGCGCTATCGATAAGCGTCCGGTGGATCATAGTCCGCAGATAATCCATATAGCGCTCCTTAGACCAACCCTGGTCTACGACGAGCTGTTCCCACACCTGCCACGAGGTCAACACCCAGAGCGCGTCAGTCGCTGTCTCCACGTCCCAGTGAGGAGCTAAGACGCCATCCTCTTTCAAACGCCGGACCAGTAGGTCACAGATGACGCGCCGCGCCTTCATGCGGTCGTCCCAGGCGGTCCTCATGGCCTCGTCCGCATATCTACCGGCCAGGAACAGCTTCGCAATAGGGTAGGCCAATGGGTAGTACGTGGCGGGAGCGGGGATCGCGATGTCTATCGCGTCCAGGCCGCTAGGTGCACGCGCGAGCTGCTCCACGTGCTCAGAGAGGGGGAACCTCTCGTCCAAGTGGCGTGCCATCTCCACAAGGAGCCCCGTGCGGGAGCCGAAGTGGATGTACACGGCCTGCCGCGATACCCCGGCCTTCTGGGCGACATCCTCCAGCCGGACCTCTTCACTCCGCTCGACGAAGACCTGCACGGCGGCATCGAGGATCGCCTCTCGCATGGTTTTCTTTGCGGGCGGTTGTTCGCTTGACACGGTGTAAAAACCTCGCTAGACTCTGCCTGATATTTTACACCGAGTAAACCTGGCGGTCATGAGGAGGGCGACATGGCAGTCAAGGTATCTTCATCCTGCACTGGCGGCAAGGCATAAGCCAACTGGAGGTATAAATGCGCACGCCCTTGTGTGACTTACTGGGCACCGAGTTTCCTATCATTCAGGCGGGCATGGGGTCGTTCACATCGGCGGAACTGGTGGCGGCCGTCTCCAATGCAGGTGGACTAGGAAGCTTGGGAGCTTCGGCCCGAAGCATCGCTAGCTTGAAAGAAGAGCTCGCCCGCGTTCGAGAACTGACCGAGCGGCCCTTCGCAGTCAACCATACAGTCCGTTACCTCAACAAAGAGGTCTTTGCCGTTACATTGGAAGCCAAACCCGCCCTCATCTCGTTCGCCATTGACAGTCCAGGAGAGTTGGTGCAACAGGCGCACGACGCGGGGATTCGAGTGATGCTTCAGGTGCCAACGGCCGCAGCCGCACGAGAGGCGGTGAGTTTGGGGGTGGACGTCATTGTGGCCCAAGGCGCCGAGGCCGGGGGGGGGTTCGGCGGACTTGTGGCAACCTTGGCGCTTCTCCCTCAGGTCGTTGACATCGCCGGCTCTACTCCTGTGGTCGCCGCTGGTGGTATCGCTGACGGGCGCGGACTCGCTGCGGCGCTAACCCTCGGGGCGCAGGGCATCAGCATCGGCACGCGGTTCCTCGCTTCGGTTGAGTGTCCTATCAATTCGCAATGGAAGCGGGACATTGTGGCAGCGCAGTCGGAGGACACGCTGAAGTTCGAGCCATGGAATGACATCTTTCCCGCTCCCGCAGACGGCTACCATGTCATTCCCAGGGTGCTTTCCTCGTCCTTCGTGAAGGAATGGATGAACAGGCGAGATGACGCCAGACGAGAATCGGAGCGCTTGCAGGAGCAGATAGGGACAGCCATCGAGCGGGGGACATGGGGCGAGCTTCTGCCGTTTACCGGGCAAACAGCGGGGTTCATACATGAGGTCTTGCCAGCTGGTGAAATCGTACGCCGCATCATGGCTGAAGCATCAGAATCGCTCAAGGCTGCCACGAAGCTGTTCACCAAACAGTAATAGGGCTTCTACTGATTCAGGTGTGCTCCCTGGATCTAGAAATCGAGAAGAGTGCGCCCTTCCCTTGGCGTCACACATTCGACCCGAGTTGCTGATCGAACTCATCAGTTCTACCCGGCTGAGAACCCACTTGCGCAAAATTCCCCTGAATCAGGCCACCCTTCGAGTCTACATTCGAGTTTGTGTTTCAATCCACCATCCTCCACCATTTTCTTGAATTGATTAGAGCGCTCCGATGAATCGGAGAGGTCAGGGGTTCGAGACCCTTACCGCCCACCATTTCTTTTCCTATCGGCTCGGTCGGTCACAGCAGCCCAATAAGATGCGATAATGCGCACCGAGGCTTCCCAAAAGTTAATTGCAGGTTATGGACCCGTGTATCGATTCCTCATTATAGTCGCGGTCATTCTCTTCTGCCTTGGCTGCGCTGAGGGCAGCCAGGCTGTTCAAGACGGCAATCAATCTTCATCCACTCCACATTCTCCTACTCTGCCTTCGACGAACAGCGCATCCACACAACCCGCCACCCCATCCACACCGCCTGCCGCTCAAACGGCCCAAGTGAATTCACCTATTACGAATCCAGCTATGAATGGCACCCTGTTTGTGGCCGCTTCGCCTGTGATGGTTGGGCGGGGGTCGGGAGAAGTTTTTCTAGTGGACATCGACTATGACGGGTATCTGGATGTGCTTACGAAGCATTTGCTGAACAAAAGCCTATCGGTGCGGCTTGGCGACGGCAAAGGTCATTTCGCGCAGAGTGCAGAGGGTTCAATTGGTTTGGGCTATGAGCCAGGCGCCATTGCGGTTGGCGATGTCAACGGCGACGGGATTCTGGACCTTGGCATCGCAAGCAAGGACAGCCGGAGAGAAAGCGTTAGCGTTTTACTGGGCGATCGCAAGGGTGGATTCAGTCCGGCTTCCGGTTCGCCTTTTGCGGCGAGCGAGTCTATGGAGTTTTACAAGCCCAGCATTCACTTTGCCGACCTCAATGGAGATGGAAAGTTAGACATTATCACAGCGAATGGGCGGCGGAACACCGTAGAGATTTTCTCCGGGGATGGCAGCGGAGAGTTCTCCCAGGAAGTCGTTTTGAGACTGGAGTCCGGCAGGTCGTTCTACTCGTATGCCCTGGGAGATGTTGATGGAGACGGAAGTCTGGACCTGGTGACCGCCAGCGGCGGCCCCAGACCCGACCGTGACTCCGGCCAAGTGGCAGTACAGCGTGGCAATGGAAGAGGAGGCTTCGGGGATGCAGCCGGCCATGCTTTGTCGGTGGCGCCGGACCCTCGTGTCGCGGCGCTGGTGGACGTGAACGGCGATGGACGTGTCGATGTCATTCTAAGCCACGGGCGGAGCAGTCTTCTGAGCGTTTTGCTGAATGAAGGCAAGGGTGTGTTCATGCCTCGACCTGGCTCAGGAATCAATGTTGGGGAGTCGGCGTTCGAGGTGGCTGCGGTCGATGTTAATGAGGACAAGAAGGCCGACCTTGTCGTCGCAACGGTAGATGGTGACGCGCCCTTCGAGTCAAAGATTGCAGTCCTCCTTAGTGACGGCCAAGGGTACTTTGCGGCAGCGCCGGGCTCGCCCTTCGCCGCTGGGCGAGGCGCTTACCAACTTGCCGTCGGGGACGTGAATGAGGACGGCAAGGTTGACATCGCGGCGTCCAGCTTTGAGGGCGACTCCGTAACTTTACTGCTGCACCGTTAATACTGGTTAGCGATGGCCCGCTGGCACCTCTCTTCCCGTCGATTCCGCAGCTACGGCTTTCTCGTATGCGGTTCCGCGAAGTGCCAAAATGTAACGCATGAAGCGGATACGAGTTCGCGAGCTTCGACGGCAGGCCATCTATTAGCTGAGATGCGTTGCTGCCGGCGAGTCGTTACAGATCACCGAACGCGGGCATCTAGTGGCGTCACTAGTTCCACTGCCGGCTAACGAAGGTTGACGTTTGGAGTTTTACCCTCGTCAGAAGCCGGCCGCGAAAGATCAAGCAAACGCGGGCGCTACACCCATAGCGCGTCGGCCAAGCGGCGGGCGATGGTGTCGGGGGTGCCGAGGGAGGCGGCCCAGGCGGTGACGCGGCGGGTTAACAGCTCCAGGGGGAACTCCTTATAGTAGCCGACGCCGCCGACTACCTGGTGGGCCAAGCGTGTGATGGTGGGGGCGGCGCGCATGACTTTGATTTGGGCCTGGAACAAGGGCGCATCGAAAGGGAGGCCTTCGCTAATATTCCAGCAGGCTTGGTAGGAGAGGAGGCGGCACATATGGAGGTCGCGATAGATGTCTGCGACGTGGTGCTGGACCGACTGGAAGGCGCCGATGGGCCGGCCGAACTGGACACGGCGTTTCACGTAATCGACAGTTATGTCTAGAACGCGCTCGCAGGCACCGACGATCTGGGCGCATCGAAGGGCGGCAGCTTTCGCGATGACTCCAGGCAGCACATTTGAGTGACTCTCAGGTTGGCCTAGCACAGAATCTACACCGACCTGCACGTTATGTAAATTAAGTTCGCATAGAGATTCGCCGCTGTCCGAGGCCATGGGACGGAGGGTCACACCCGGGGAATGGGGGTCGAGGATGAGGAGCAAGGGTTTGCCGTCTGCGCTGGCGAGGCACAGGATTTTGTGGGCGGAGGTAGCGAAGGGTACAAGGAGCTTTTGGCCGTTCAATACGAAGCCGCCATCGTCATTCTCAGCGATGGTCTGGGTGGTGAAGTGGTCGGGGCGGCACTCGCCCTCGAGGTAAGCCAGGGATAGTACTAACTCGCCGGAGGCGACGCGCGGCAGCAGAGAACTCTTCTGTTCATGCGACCCCATTCCCAGCACCGCCATGCCGCCCATGGCTACCGACGCGAGGAAGGGCGAGGGCGCGGCGGCGTAGCCCATCTCCTCCATGAGCAAGGCGAGGTCGAAGAAATCGCCGCCGGCGCCGCCGTATTCGGCGGGGAAGGCCCAGCCCAGCCAGCCCTGCCCGGCCATTAGCCGCCACAGCGACGGGTCGTAGCCGGAAGGGTCGGACTCGAGGGCGCGGACTTTATCGACGGGGCACTCTTTTTGAAGGAGCGCCCTGGCGGTGCGTTTTAGCATCTGCTGGGGTTCGGTAAGCTGGATGTCCATGGCTAGCGAGGTAAATCGAGGCCGCGGATGGCGATGATGTTGCGGTTGACGTCGAAGCCGCCGGCAGCGAAGTGAAAGTACATGTTGTTCAAATAGTCGTAGAGGAAGCCGCCGTCGGCGGGCGCGTAGGCATCGTCACGGGTCAACTTGCCCCTGGGGCCGAGAAGTTCCATGGCGTAAACATCGATGGCGCGGGTGGTCTTGCGTTTGACCATGGCGGCCAGGGCGGTCTGGTGCTGGGGCCGCAGGCCGTGGGAGTGCATGGACGCGACCCAGTAGCTCAGGAGTTTGGCGCCTTCCACTTCGGCGGAGAGTTCAGCCAGGCGGCATCGCACCACGGGGTCGTGGATGAGGGGCCTGCCGTCGCGGAGGGTAGTCTTGCAGTACTCGACCAGGCGGTCGAAGGAGCGGCGGGGGAGGCCGGGGTTGCTCTGGGCGGCGCGCTCGTAGTCCAAGGCGCCCATGATGTAGTACCAGCCCCGATTTATCTCGCCGACCAGATTGTGGCGGGGCACGCGGACGCTGTCAAAGTTCACGGTGGAGTGCTTCCAGCCGCTGATGGTGGTGAACTCGCCGAGGGTGACGCCGGGGCTTTTCATGTCCACGATAAGCAGGGATATGCCGCGATGCTTGGGCGAGTCGAAATCGGTGCGGACGGCTAGCCAGGCATAGTCGGCATGGTTGGCCTCGGAGGCAAAGGCTTTCTGGCCGGTGACAACGAAGTCGTCGCCGTCGGCTACGGCGCGGGTGCTTAGCGACGCCAGGTCGGAGCCGGCCTCAGGCTCGGTGTAGCCGACGAAGAACTGCAGATCGCCGCCGGCGATTTTTGGGAGGAAGAAGCGTTTCTGCTCATCGCTGCCGGAGGCCAGGATAGAGTTGGGGATGTAGGTGACGGAGCGGTCCAGGCCGGGGGCGCCGTGGTACTCCAACTCCTCTTCAAGAATCATCTGGTAAAAGAAATCGCGGCCCTGGCCGCCGTACTCTCTGGGCCAGGCCATGCCAATGTAACCCTGCGCGGCCAGCTTCTTGCGAAAGGCCATGTAGAAGTCCCAGGCCCAGCCGCTGAACTCGTTGGGGTCGTTGTGGCGCTTCTTGACCTGTGGGGTGATTTGGGAGGTGAGGAATTGGCAGACCTGCCGCTGGAAGGCCTGCTGCTCGGGTGTGAAGGTGAATCGCATGGCGGCCTCTAGTATATGACCTTTTCTCGGACCAGCGATTCGATTTCCTCATCAGGCAGGCCGAGTAGGTCGTGAAGTACTTGCGAGGAATGTTCGCCGAGGAGGGGGGCGCGGCCGTATTTGACCGGCGCGGCGCCGCTGATGCGCCAGGGCACGCCCAGCATGCGGCGGCGGCCAGCGGTGGGGTGGTCGACGGCGCGGACGAAGCCTCGCGACGTGAGATGGGGGTCTTTGAGGAGGTCTTTGGGGTTCAGGACTGGCCCGGCGGGCACACCTGCCGATTGGAGGGCAGCGGCTGCCTCCTCACGTGTTCGCTGGATGGTCCAGCGGGTGATTATGGCATCGATCTCATCGTGGAGGGTGTGGCGGGATTGGGAGGTGGCGTATCGGCGATTGGCGGCAAGGCGCGGATAGCCGATGGCGCGGCAGAGAGCGCCCCACTGGGCGTCGGTCTCAATGGAGACGCCCACCCAGGCGTCCCAGCCCTGGCATCGATGGACGCCCTGGGGAGCGTTGACGCGGTCTCGATTGCCTAAGAATTGAGGTTCCATGCCGTTAACGGAGTAGTCGAAGATGGCCTCGGGCATGAGGTGCATCAGGACTTCGGACATGGATACGTCGATATACTGGCCTTGGCCGCTGTGCCGCCGCTCCTCCAGGGCCGCCAGGACGGCGAAGAGCCAGAAGAGGCTGCTTACGGCGTCGGGCAAGAGGGAGCCCATAATTCGGGGCCGCCCGCCCGGGTGGCCGGTGATGGAGCCGAAGCCGCTGGCAAAGTTGACCCCGCTGTGGAAGGCCGCGTATCGGGCCATGGGACCGGTACGTCCGAAGCCGCTGACTGAGGCCATGATGATGTCCGGCTTGGCCTTCTTCAATTCCTGATAGCCCAGACCGAACTTCTCCATAACACCCGTCGAAAAGTTTTCTACCACAACGTCGGCGGTGGCGACCAGGCCTTTCGCCAGGGCCTGTCCCCGGGGCGTGGTCAGGTCCAGGGTGACGCTACGCTTATTGGAGCCTAGCAGGTTGAAGGCCCCGGCGTTGTCTGGCGAGCTTTTGCCGTAGGCAAAGGGCGGGTAGGTGCGGGTGGTCAGGCGGACGCGGCTTTCGACGAGGATAACGTCGGCGCCCATCCAGGCCATGAGCTGGGTGCCGAAGGGAACAGCCACCACCTGGCCGAAGTCGATTACTCGCACACCCTCCAGGGGCCTGGCCATAGGCGGGCCGTGGAGCGCGGCCTCCTTGGGGAGTCGGCGCTCCGCTTCCGCCAAGACCTCTCGAGTGTGCTGGCCGAGGCTAGGTGCGGGGCGTCGGAGATTGAGGGGCGTTCGCGAGAAGATATAGGGCGCGCCGGCCAGTTTGTACTCACGGCTTTCATCCAAAGGCAAGTTCCAAAAGTAGCGGCGCGATGCTTCTTGCGGCGATGAGAGGACCCGCGATATGGGGAAGGCCTCGAAGCAGGGGAGGCCGGCCTTCTGGCACGTCTCCATAATCTCCTGGCCGGTGCGCCGCATTGTCCACTCTCGCAGCAGAGGCTCCAGGGCGTCCCAGTTCTGTGCGCGGCTCAGAGTGTCCTTAAAGACCTCCAGGCTAGCCCAATCGGGGCTGTCCATGACCTTAACAAACTTGTCCCACATATGGTCGAAGGGTATGCCCAGAATCGCGAAACCGTCTTTGCACGGCATCACGGCGTTGGGCATCATAGCCAGGGGCACGGGACGGCGGCCTGTGATCTTATGGCCGTAGGAGTAGTTGAAGATGTCTCGATATAGCAGCGTGGCGACGGCTTCCTGGGCCGACACCTCGACGTAGCGGCCTCGACCGTCGGACTGAGTGAGCCGCCAGGCCATGAGGGCGCTGAGGGCGGCAGCGGCGCCTGCGATGAGGTGGGCGATGGGCGTGGAGGGGCGCAGGGGCGGTTCCTTATCGGGGTCGTCGACGTGGTCGGGCATGCCGGGGGTGGCGAAGGCTAGGCCGCTCATACTGGCCAGGACATGGTCGTTGGCGGCGTAGTCTCGATATGGCCCGGATTCGCCGAAGGGGACGATGGAGACAATGACCAGGCCTGGATTAGCGGCGTGGAGGCTGCGGCGGGCGAGTCCAAGTTTGGCGCGCTGCTTTAGGGGCACGTCGGTGATAAGGATGTCTGACCAATTTAAGAGTGCGGACAGGTCTTCGCGGGACTCTTTTCGGCCCAAGTCCAACGCTACGCCGCGCTTGTTGGTGTTCATGGATAGAAACATGCCGCCGCGTTCGGGGTGAGGGCTTCCGCAGGGAAAGGGGCCTCGCCGGCGGAGGGGGCCGCCCTGGGGCGGCTCGATTTTGACGACGTCGGCGCCGGCGTCAGCGAGGAGGCGGCCACAGTAGGCGGCCATGTCGCCGCGGCCCGTTTCCAGCACACGCAGATTGTTTAAGGGCAGCAAAGACTCTATCGCCCTCGAAAGGTATAGATTGCGATTGCTCAAACTCCAATGATTTTACATGTCGCTGCAACCTATGGGAATCATGCGCAAATAGGCGTCTGACACGGCATAGACGACAGACAGCAAGAAGACAAATCCATTACAGACGTAGTTACGTATTATTAAGGGACAAAAATCTTCGAGTTTGCTGCTCGAAATTACAAGGGAGTTTTGAAGCAGCATGAACGTGCCTACAGAGGTGGGGGAGTCGATTAATGAGGTGGAGGCGCTGGCGCGGCGCTGGATGGCGGACGGCCCTGAGCGCGAGCAGGTGCTGGCGCTGGTTGGTAAGGCCAAGAGGCAGTTGGCCACGGCCAAGGCGGCCGCCGCGGGCTGCACGCCACTTTTAAAGAGATTGAGACGCGGGTAATGAAGTGGGTGAACGAGAGGGTGCCACAGGAGTAACCGTCCGCACACGGGCGGATGCTCAGGCCAGGATGGCGGCGGAGGATTGAGGGTGAATGCCGGCCGGCTGTGTCTGTGCAGAATCTTCCCTCGATGGTAAGATTATAGGACATGGCTTTAATTTAAGCTGCGGTTTTCCTCTCATTTTGTGGGTGCGGGATGGGAAGGGTGGAAGTTTCGCAGACATCTAAACAGCGGGTTCCCGGCGTTTATCCGGAAGGCCGGCTTGTGACGCGGGACCTCAAGCAAAGGCTGGCCCAGCTTCATCACGGCGATCACGTTTGCAGCTTCTATAAAAGTCCCGATGAAGAGCTGGCCCTGGCGGTCTCCTGGATTTCCGAAGGCTTGTCCAGGGGTGAGGGCGGCATTTGCGTAACCGGAGGCCGGAGCGCGGAAGAGTTCTCAAGGGCCTTAGCCGCCGCCGGTGTGGACGTGGAGAAGGAACGCAGGTACGGCAGTCTGCTTTTTGTGAGCAAGTGGAACTGGCGGATTGAAGGCGGCTTCAACGCTCGGCTGATGGGCTAGCGGGTCCGGAAGATTGTCAGGCAGGGCGTGGCACTGGGGAACAGGGGCCTGTGGGTGGCGGTGGACATGACGTGGACACTAGAACCCGATATTTCAGCGACCCAGTTGTCGTCGTGGGAAGCCTCGTGGAACGACCTGATTTTAGGCATGCCGGTGGCGCTGCTTTGTCAGTACCACGAGCAGAAGTTCCCTCACGAATTTCTGCATCCCCAGTTTCTGACCCATCCCTTTGTCATCCGCGGCGGGCAGATTTATTCCAACTTTTACTACAACCCCTCGGAGATCCTGGCGGGGCATGAGAATGGCCGGGGTGAGCTTATCGTCGGCTAGGACTTCAACGGGCTAGAGGCCGGCCTTTGTGGACGTCCTGGCGTCGGGTTGACGTATACCATTCCTTTAGCGGCGGTGTTGTCGTAATATCTATCGCGTAACGCACCCTTAACCGGTTTGTTTGTTGTTTCTGAGGGCAATTAGTCTCTGCGCGAGGGTAATTTGTCCTGGTTTTCGACGGCAGCATGGCTACTGAAGAGGCGGCTTCGCCATCACTGGCCCCTGTGGGTCCTGGCGGGCGTGGGCATGCTGGCGGTGTCCACGTTCCTCTCTATCAGCGATCCATATACCCGTGCCCTGGCGGAGGGAGGTGTCCATCATACCCTTGCCAACACCAAGCCTGAGGTACGCAACACAAGGGTCATTGTCGAGCAGAAGCCCATAGGCCCCAAGGACTACCAGCGGACCCAGGGCATTGTGGAGTCCAACATAGACTCTCGCCTGGGCTGGGCTATCGCGGACACAAAACGCTTCGGGCAGTCGCAGCACATGAACATGGTGGGGTCCCAGGACGCGGTGCCAGAGGCCGGCGGGGGAGCTGGACAGCCAGACGTCGCAGCAGATATTCGAGCTGTTCCGCACGATAAATCGCGAGACTAAGGTGACGGTGGTGATCGTGACCCACGACCAGGGGGTGGTGAACTACGTGCCGAGGGTGGTGAGCATCAGGGACGGCAAGATAGGCGTCGAGCGGCTGCTGGAGAGCAACTTCCGGCGCGAGGGAGGAGCGGCCTTTCGCGAGTACCTGGTGGTGGACAAGGCTGGCCGGCTGCAACTACCCAAGGAGTTCGCCGACCGGCTCAAGCCCAGCTACCGCGCCCACGTGGATATTGAAGGCAGGAAGGTTACTCTCAATCCTCCGGAAGGAGAACGCACCCTATGAACCTCGGCGGGCCGATAGTCTCCGCGAAGGTCGTGTCCCGTGAGTTTCCCACCAGGGAGAAGGCGGTCCTGGCGGTTAACGGCGTGAGCCTGGAGGTGTTTCAGGGCGAGTTCCTGGCGATTGTGGGCCGTTCAGGTTCCGGCAAGACCAGCCTGCTGAACCTGCTGGCGGGGCTGGACCGGCCCACCTCCGGCTCCGTCTATTTCGAGGGCCGCGCCCTGAGCGAGCTTAGCGAGTCGCAGCTTGTGGAGCTGCGAAGGCGAAGGGTGGGTTTTGTGTTCCAGTCCTTCGCCTTGCTGCCGCTGCTTTCGGCGCAAGAGAACGTGGAGCTGCCGCTGCACATCGCCGGCGTGCCTTGGAAGGAGCGGCAGGGCCGGGCGGCGGAGGCCATCGCCAAGGTGGGCCTGGCCGCCAGGGCCAGGCACCGCCCTTACGAGCTGTCGGGCGGCGAGCAGCAGCGGTTGGGTGTGGCGCGGGCGCTGGTCAACAACCCGTCGGTGGTCTTCGCGGACGAAGCCACGGGGGAGTTGGATACGGTGACCGCCGAGGCCATCGCGACCCTTCTTCGGGACCTCACGCGGAGCCAGGGCGTCACCATGATCGTCGCCACCCACGACCCTATCGTCATGGCCAAGGCGGACCGGGTGGTGACCATGGCTGACGGCTCGGTGGTGAAGCACGAGGTGAGAACTAAGCCAGCCAGTATGGCCGCGATGCCTTAGCGAACGGAACAACCCTGTCTTATAATCTATCGTTAACACTGCCTACAAATATAAAAGGAGCCTTAGATGTATAAAGGCTACAAAGTCATAGACGCCGACGCCCATATCTCCGAGCCCTACGACCTGTGGAGCGATTTTATGGAGCCGGAGTACCGCGACCGCCGCCCGCTGGTGGCGCCTCGCACCGAAGCGAGGAAGGGTTTCGGGCGCGGCGGCAGCTTCCTGCCCTGCGAGCTTTTCCCCGAGGGCACGCAGCACAAAGGCAACCTCCTGGGCGGCGACCACAAGCGCAAGGCAAAGACGGACCTGGAGTCGCTGATGGAGGAGAAGTACGGGGACGCCTATCGCGCCGGCCTGACGCCCCAGAGCCGGGTCAAGGACATGGACAAGTACGGCTGGGACATCCAGGTGTGCATCGACGACTTCCCCGCCCCTATGCGGCTGCTCCCAGGCCCCAAGGACCAGGGCCTGGTGTGGGCCTGCGCCCGCGCTTACAACAACTGGTCACGCTCCTTCTGTGACACCAACGCCAAGAAGCTGAAGATGGTGGGTGTGCTGCCCAACCAGCATGACATCGAAGGGCTGGTAATAGAGACGCGGCGTGTGATTGGAAAGCTAGGCGCCGTGACTGTCTGCATGCCGCTGGGCACCAGGGAGCGTCCCTGGCACCACCCAGACTACGATATTTTCTGGAAGACGGCGCAGGATATGGACTGCCCGGTGTCTTTCCACGGCGTGATGACCCGCGAGCCCCACGCCGCCTCTCGATATAAGCCGCGGCATCTCATGTCAGGGCCGGAGGTGGCGCTGGACCACGCCATCGGCTTCCCTTTTGAGAACATGATTTCGCTGGGACACCTGATATATCTGGGTGTTCTGGAGCGGCATCCCAAGCTGCGCGTGTCCTTCCTGGAGGGCAACGCCGGCTGGCTGCCTTTCTGGCTGGGCCGATTGGACGACCACGCCGTCCACGATAAGCGGCAGGGCATGTGGTTCGACGCCGAGAGCCTGTCGCTGACGCCCACCGAGTATTTCAAACGTCAGGGCTTTGTGGCCTGCGACCCGGACGAGTTCGCCCTGAGGTCGGTGGCGCAGCTGGTGGGGGACGAAAACATTGTTTGGAACACGGACTACCCGCACCCGGACGGCCCGGACCCGGACAAGGCGCTGCCCTCGTTCCTGGAGCAGCCGATACCGGAGGGGTCAAAGCGGAAGATACTATGGGACAATGCGGTGAGGCTGTACGGCCAGCGGATACTTTCGGCCTAGCCTCAGCTCCGGGGACTAGGAACTCCCCCTACCAAGACCCCGACCCCCCTCTCTAGCTCTCCCCCTCAAGGGGGGAGAGGACCTGAAGGTAGGACTGCGTAATAACCCTGTTAAAGGCTCTCTTCTTTGCCGTTTAGCTTCAGGGTGTCGTTGAATTTGGTGGGTTGCTCCAACATGCGGCGCGCCCAGCAGCCCTGACGGGCCAGCCGCAGCACCTCCCTCACCTTTTCCGGCGCTTCGTCGCTTTCGATTTCGAAGACGGTGTCGATGCTGTCGGAGCCGGCGTCGATGGTGCCGGCCTTGATGGAGCCTCGCATGGTCAAGTTCAACACGACGTGGCCCTTGGCGCTTTTGATGGAGACGTTTCTAAGCTGCGCGTACCGCGCAACCTGGGTCAGCTCTCAAAACAACAGCGCGAGGGAGAAATACGCCAGGGGCGTCGGCGCGGCGTCCAGGCCGCCCAGCCATTGCGGCTCGTCGCACAAGATTTCGAAGCGGCGGTTTCGGCCTCGTTTTAGCTGGTCTTGAATAACCTCGGCGTCGGACTCAACGGTAAATCGAAAGACACGGCCCTGGGCCTGGCCCATAGGGTCGAGTTGGGTGTTAGGCTTGGCGCCTCCGATAGCCATATGGCCTCCTTTCATACACGGGTTGCAAGTGCGGTTACAGGGTGATTATATACCTGGCAGCATCCGGCTTTTCAGGCCGCGACAAAAGCGAGGTTAGGTATGGCGAAAGTCGATCCGCAGACCCTCAAGAAAATGATCGAGGAGATGGGCGTAAGCCCCTTTGACGCCGAGTCGCTGAAGAGATACGCCCAGGAGCTGGAGGGGATGGTGGAGGTGATTGGGCGGCTGAACGACCTGGACCGTGTGACCTCATAAACAATGGTTACCGAAAGATTTTTGTTGCCTCAGAATTACGGTTACCTTTCCCCGACCATGATAAGGGACTACCTGGCCTAGCTGCGAGCTTTAGAAGCT
>VGZZ01000046.1 GCA_016872285.1 SAR202 cluster bacterium
CGTGCGGGTCGTCGATGGGGCCATCGAGTCCGGGCAGCGGGTGCGTCTCATGGGCAACGGCGTGTCCACCGAGGTCTCGGAGGTGGGCGTGTTTCGTCCCAAGTTTGAGGCGGTGCCGAGGCTGGAGGCGGGTGAGGTCGGGTACATCGCGACGGGCCTCAAAAACGTCCGCGACTGCCGCGTCGGCGACACAATTACGCTGGAAGCCAAGCCCGCGTCGCAAGCCCTGGCGGGTTACCGCCCCCTGAAGCCCCTGGTCTTCGCCGGCCTCTACCCCGCCGACAGCGACGACTTCCCCAAACTGCGCGAGGCCCTGGAACGCCTGCAGCTCAACGACGCCGCCCTATCCTTCACGCCCGAAAGCAGCCCCGCCTTGGGTCCAGGCTTTCGATGCGGGTTCCTGGGCCTGCTGCACATGGAGATTGTGCAAGAGCGGCTGGAACGGGAGTACGGCCTGGACCTGGTCATCACCGCCCCCAGCGTGTCGTACATCGTTAAGCTGGTGGGGAGCGGCGAGGCGGTGGAGGTAGGCAACCCCAGTGACCTGCCGCCCATAAACCAAATCTCGGAAATCCAGGAGCCGTGGCTGGACGTGCGGCTCATTACACCGTCGCGGTTTGTGGGACCGATGATGGAACTGGTAAACCAGCGCCGCGGTGAGTTTAAGCGCACCGAGTATCTGGAAGCCGCCAGCCATCAGCAGACAGACGGCGACTCGTCATCGCCGTCTTTGGACCCCCGGGTGCTGTTGGAGGTGAAACTGCCGCTGGCGGAGCTTCTGGCCGAATTCTACAACCAGGTCAAGTCCCGCACCCAGGGGTACGCGTCGCTGGACTACGAGTTCGCGGAGTACCGGACGGGGAGGCTGGTGCGCTTGGACCTGCTGGTGAACAACCAGCGCGTCGATGCGCTGTCTATGATTGTGCATAAAGACCAGGCGTACTATCGAGGTAAGGCGCTGGTGCAGCGGCTGAAAGAGGCCATACCACGCCAGCTTTTTGAAGTGCCGATACAGGCGGCGTCGGACAACCAGATCATCGCCCGCGAGACCATACCGGCGCTTCGGAAGGACGTGCTGGCCAAGCTCTATGGCGGCGACGTGACGCGCAAGATGAAGCTGCTGGAGAAGCAGCGGGCGGGCAAGAAGCGGATGAAGATGATAGGGCGCATCGAGATACCTCAAGAGGCCTTCCTGTCGGTGCTGAAGGTGGAGGGAAGGTAGGGGCCGTCAGTAGAATGTGGGTTATGTGAAAAAACAGGCTGTATGCCGGGTTATCCGTTCAACCCAGACCATGGAAGGAAAGCAGGCGACTCGGTACTCCATCGCCGTGTCCGCCGAAAGCGTGGGCGCCAAGGGGCTGTGCGTGCACACAATTACTATACCGCCAGGCGCCAAAGCTAAGGCCCATCTGCACGAAAACCACGAGACCTCAATCTACGTCCTTAGCGGCCACGCCGGCATGTGGTACGGTGAAAGATTGGAGCATCACCTGGAGGCCCAAAGCGGCGATTTCATTTTTATACCAGCGGGCGTTCCCCACCTGCCCTACAACCTAAGCCCCACCGACCCCGCCATCGGCATCGCCGCCCGCACTGACCCCAACGAGCAGGAAAGCGTGGTGTTGCTGCCTGAGCTGGACGGGCTGCGCTAGTCAGGTTTCACCGCCACGACCCTGAGCCTGCGATAGTCCGCCATCCACACGCCGTCACGGTATAAGGCAGGCTTAAGAGTTTCCTCCACATCGGCGACGACCTCTGCCCGTTGCTTTTTGTCCAGCCTGTTTAATAATGCTCCGGCAAACATCTCCAACCACTGCTTCAGCCCCCCCCCCCCTCGCCTTCCAAAGTCGTCGGGCGGTCAAAGAGGACGGCGTACACGACTTCCAGACCCTTGGCCTCCAGCAGTGTGGAATACTCGCTGACACTGGGAAAGTACCAGGGATTTTCGCCGTTGGTCACGGGACGGCCGGCGTCGGCCATAGCCTTAAACAGCGCCGATGTTATCTTGGCGATGTTCCCCTTGCCTCCCATCTCCAACACCAGCCTGCCGCCAGGCTTCAGCGCCCTGGCGATACCAGCCGCGGCTTTCTTCGGCGGTTTTACCCAGTGGAGGGTAGCATTGGAAAAGACCAGGTCAAATTCGTTATCGAAAGGAAGCGTCAGCGCATCTGTGACATCAAAGGCTATGTGGGGGTAGGTCGCTTTGGCCTGAACCACCATCTCCGGCGATTTGTCCACGCCAAGGACCCGCGCCCCTGCTTCCGCCAGCTTGGCCGTCAGGTGCCCGGTGCCGCAGCCCAGGTCCAGCACCCTCTCCCCATCTCGTACCGAGGCCAGTTCCAGCAGGCTCTGACCGTGCTTCCAAACAAACGAATGGGCGCTGTCGTAAAGGGACGGGTTCCAAGTCGAGTTGGACAAGGCCTAGCTTACAGCCACTCCCTCGGCACGCCCTGCTTGTCATAAAACTCGGACATCTTCACCGGCTGGCCCGTGTTGCTGGACTCCTCGCAGGCCGACATCAGGGCGAAGGTCTTCAGATGGTCGATAGCCGAGGGTTCCAACGACAAGTCCTTCTTTTGCAGCTTCGTCAGAATGCCCGTGAGCATTATCCGCGCGTCGTCCACCAGCCGCTCCTGCTCAGGCAGCTTTATGGGTTCCATCTTGTTGGAGTCCTTGCCGCGCACAATGCGCAGGTCAGAGAAGAACTCGTATTGGAACAGGGCGCCGTTCTCGCAGTCGGTGCGCCACAGGAACTGGTCTTTGAGCCGCGTCTGACCAGCCCAGGTGCCGAAGTAGTGCACCTCGATACCCTTGGTCATCTGCATGTGGACAACGGCGGTAGCGTTGTCGTTGTACTGGCTCCAGGGCGGGTTGTAGGCGCGGCACCAGACCGTATCTACCTCAGCATCGTAGACAAAGCGTATCTCGTCGAGGTGGTGGATGGCCTGGTCGTAGAGCATCGGCTCGCGCATGGTGATGGGGAAGCGGTTGAGGCCGGGGGTGTAGGCGTCGCGGTAGCGCCAGTAGGTATAGCCGCCGACTTTGGGCGCGCCGATCTCTCCGCTGCTCAGTATCTCCCGCGCCTTCATAACACAGTGCTGGAATCTGAAGTTAAGGCCGACGGCAAAACCCAGTTTGGCCTTTTGCGCGGCCTTGACCATCTTGATGCCTTCCCGCAAGTCCAGGCTCAACGGCTTCTCGGACAGCAGGTGGGAGCCGTGCTCGAAAATACTCATGACTTGGCGGTACCGGTCCGTGGGAGGCGTTACCAAGACCACCATATCCGGCTTCAGGTCTTTCAGGGCCTTTTCCATGTCCTTGTAGCAGACCTTGGGGTCGGCTTCGTACATCGACTGGGACCACTGAAGGTTTTCGTCGGCGATGTCCACGTAGCCGACGGTGCGGGCCTGGGGCTCGTCGTGGAGGATGCGCGCCCATTTCTTGCCTCGCGCGCCGACACCGACCAGGAGCACACGCGTGGGACTTGACATAATTACTCTCCGATCTTCTGGTTTTACGCCAAGGATATAGCAAACGCCAGTCAAAGTAATCTACTTTTCTTCGTCGGGCGTATTAGTTGCATCAAGCTCTCACATTATAACGGCGTATTGCTTTTATTGGGCTGTGCTGACAAAATGAAAGCAAGGACGTTGTATTAGGTGAGGTCTTCTTAGGAGCGGGTCTATGGAGAAAAGCGCCAATTTTTCCATAAAGAAGTGGTTAGTTGTAGGTCTGATGCCGCTGGCCCTATGGACGTTGATCTGCGGTCTCTTTGGCTGGCTGGCGTGGAGTATAGGCCCCTGGTGGCTCTTCTTCCCCTGTTCTATCTACGCTGTCGGCGTTACAAGCTACTTTGGCGGGGTGAAGGGGTGGCAAGTGTATCAGAGAAGCAAAGCCCGCCATGCCCGGCTCCTGTTGGAGCAGCACAAGCTGCGAATCGCCAACTTTTTCAGCCCCGCTTCTGCTGAGTGGGAAGAAGAGATGGCTTTGAACAGGCCGGTGGCCGAGCAGGCGAACGGCGACCAGGGTTAGAGTAAAGGCAGACACAAACTAAAAGCCCGTGTCCTGATATGAGGACACGGGCTTTTAGTTTTTAGGCTTAGGCTTTCTATCGTTTGGTCTTAGCGGCCCCTTCCTCCAAATCGAAGCTGAAACTTTCGATGACGGGGTTGGCCAATAGCTTGTCGCTCATAGCCTTCACCTGCTCCTCCGCCTTCCGGCGGTCGCTTTCGTCCAGGTACACTTCGATGTACTTGCCGACGCGAACTTTCTGCGCGGTGGCGAACCCCAGGGTTTTTAGGGCGCCCAGCACCGTCTGCCCCTGGGGGTCGTTGACTGTAGGCTTTAGGGTGACCTTTATTTTCGCCAGGAACATAGCTAGCCTGGAGCAGTGGTGCAGGGGATGGACTCGCCGGTGACGGACGAGGCGTCGTTCATGTGGGCGTCGTAGAACTTGCGGATACGTTCCTCGTCGATGCCGACAAACTTGTCCAGCCATCCCCAGGAGGTAATGGCGATTTCGTTCTCTTGGAGTTTGGAGTAGGGCCGCAGGATCAGCCAGTTGCGACGGCTGGGCAGGTTTCCAGCAATCTCCTTCAGACGGTCCACCTCCGCCGGGTCCTTCAGGTTATGGCTGATGATAACCTGGCCGTGTTCCATATTGTGGACAATCTGGGCGTCAGGTAGCTCATCGTTGTAAAGCCCGCAGCGGGCCCAGCCCGTGGCCCAGTGGGGGCCCGAGGTGGGCGGGATCGAATTGTATTCAGTGTAGTCATCACCGCGAGGTATATGCCTGGCTTGCAGCAGCGAAATACGCTGGCCGACCTCCTCGCCGCTGCCTGTGTCGTTGTTGCCGCTGCCCAGGGATCCGACGATGCCGCTCAGTATGAAGCTGCCGATGACGGCAACAGCGATTATCAAGGCGGCGGAGTATGTCAGCCATCGGGCCCAGGGCTTCTTGGGCTTGTGCCTGGTGCGGGCGGCGGCTTCCCCATTTCCCTGACTGCCACTGTTATGCCGGCTGGAGGAGCGGCGGCTGCTTCTATCTTTAGTGCGATGCTTGCTTTCAGGCAACGAAATCTCTCCTATTCTGATTTAGGTATGGACTCGCCGGTGATGCGGCGATAGGCTTCTTGGTAACGGACCGCGGTCTTTTCCACTATATCAGCCGGCAGGGCCGGGGCGGGCGGCTCCCGGTTCCAGCCTGTGGACAGCAGCCAGTCTCGGACGAATTGCTTGTCGAAGTTGGGCTGGGACTGGCCTGGCTTGTAGCCCCGCGCGTCCCAGAAGCGGCTGGAGTCCGGCGTCAGCAGCTCATCAATCAAAATCAGCTTGTCACCCACAAACCCGAACTCGAACTTGGTATCGGCCAAGACCAGCCCTCGCTGGGCCGCGTAGTCCCGCGCGAAAGAATAAACGGCGATGCTTTTCTCTTCCAGCTCTTTCGTCACCTTTGGCCCCACCATCCGCTCCACCTCTTTGAGGCTCATGTTCTCGTCATGGCCGGCCTCAGCCTTGGTGCTGGGTGTGAAGATAGGACGCTCGAACTTGTGGCCCTCCAGCAGACCCTTGGGCGCTGGCTGTCCAAAAATCGTGCCCTGCTTTTTGTACTCGGCCCAGGCGGATCCCGCCAGGTACCCTCGCACAATACATTCAACGTCGACGCGCTTGGCCCGCCGCACCACCATGGCATGCCGCGCTATGCGCGGCGGCAGCGGCCCCACCGGCGCGCCCTTGGGCATTGCGCCCGGCGCGTCCGCCATGGCGACGAGGTGGTTAGGCACGATGTGGGCGGTCTTGCCGAACCAGAAGGCGGACATGCGGCTCAGCAGCAGCCCCTTGCCGGGGATTCCGTTGGGCATGACCACGTCGAAGGCTGAGATACGGTCAGTGGCTATCATAAGCAGCAGCCCACCGCCCAGATCGTAGGTGTCCCGCACCTTCCCGCGATGGAGACGGTTAGGGAGGGCGGTTTCAAGGAGCAGTTTTGTATCCTGTGGGGCCACTGATGTCCCTTACTCTTTGAAAATAAACCTCTTATGAGAGACCGAGCCGCTGAAAAACATCATCGACGTACTTGAGATAGTAACCATAGTCAAAGATGCCGTCCAGGTCGGCCTCTGAGAGGTGCTGCAGCACTTCCGGGTCGTTTCGTACTAGCTGGCGGAAGTCGGCGCCGCTGTCCCAGGAGGCCATGCCGTGGCGCTGCGCGATTTTATAGGCACTCTCGCGAGGCAGCCCTTTCTCTACTAGAGTTAGCATAAGCCGCTGGCTGAAGACCAGGCCTCTGGTGCTTTCCAGGTTTTGCCACATGCGCTTTGGATATACCCTTAATCCTTTTACTACGCCCGTGAACAGGTCCAGGATGTAATCCAGGGCCAGACACGAGTCGGGGAGGATGAGACGCTCGGCGGAGGAGTGGCTGATGTCCCGCTCGTGCCACAGGGCTACGTTTTCCAGCGCGGTCACTGAATGGCCTCGAATAAGCCGGGCGAGGCCGCAGACGCGCTCTGAAAGCTCCGGGTTGCGCTTGTGGGGCATAGCCGACGAGCCGGTCTGGCCCTCGCTAAAGGGTTCCTCCACCTCGTGGACCTCGGTGCGCTGTAGGTGCCTGACCTCAGTGGCGAATTTCTCCAGCGACGCCGCCACCAGCGCCAGGGCGGTAACGAAGTGCGCGTGGCGGTCACGCTGCACTATCTGGTTGGATACGGCGTCGGCCTTGATGCCCAGGCGGGCGCAGACCTTATCCTCGACCTGAGGAGGAACGGTGGCGTGGGTGCCCACTGCGCCGGAAATCTTGCCCACCGCCACATGCTCCCTGGCGAAGCGCAGCCGCGCTTCCTGCCGGTATAGCTCATCCCACCACAGGGCCATTTTCAGGCCGAAGGTTGTGGGTTCCGCGTGAACACCGTGGGTGCGGCCCATTATAGGCGTCTTCTTATGAGTAATCGCCTGTCCCCTGACCGCCTCAGATAGAGCGGCCACATCTTGTAGCAGGATATCTATGCCCTCAACCATCTGGAGGCTGAGGGCCGTGTCCATGACATCGCTGGAGGTGAGGCCAAGATGGACCCACCGGCCTTCAGGCCCGAGACCGCGGGTGACGGCCTGTAGAAAGGCGGTGACGTCGTGGCGAGTGCGCTTGAAGGCTTCGTCCATGACCTTCTGATTGAAGGCGGCCTTGCGCAGCTTGGCCATGTCGTCGGCTGGTATGACGCCGGCCTCCGACCATGCCTCGCAGACCGCCAGCTCCACCTTGAGCCAGAGCTGGTACTTATTCTCTTCCGACCAGACCCGCTTCATGGCGGGCCTGGAGTAACGCTCAATCAACGCTGGGCCTCGGTAGCGCCCCAGGCGAGGGCTTTAAGAGAGTCCAAGACGGGCGAGAAGTCGCGAAGAGGGGTAAAGGGCAGCCGCCAGGCCAGGAAGCGTTCTTCCAGGTACCGGCGGGCGAACACGAGATCAGAGTTCATGGCCGGGCACACGTCCGACTTGCCGTCGCCGGCGTACAGGATGGTGTTGCAGCCCTGGCTTCGAAGGCCCTCCAGCACCAGGCACTTGCAGTTGCCGGGCTGCCAGCACTTCTCGCTGGTATAGCGGTAACCAAAGCTCATGGAGCCGTTGGTGAACTGGGTGTCGGCGGCATAGTAGGGTATGGACTGGAGACCTTCGCGCTCCAACAGCGCCTCGACGTAGAAGTCCAGCCCCAGGGTAGCGATGACCAGAGGTATCTTCTTCGACTGACAATACTCGTAAAGATCGCGAAATTGTGGGCGTAGCGTGGCCTTTTCTCGAACCAGCGCCTTCATGGCCTCCCGGTCCACCTTGATGGTGGCGAAGGCCCGCTCTTGGTACTCCTTCAACGATATGATCTGCTGTGAATTCAACTTCTGGAAATCCCGCCAGTCCGGGCCGCCGAACTCTTCTAGGAGCAATAGCGCGACGTTCTCGACAGCCGTGGTGTCGTCAAAGTCGCAGACCACGGCGGGCCGGAGCATGGAGCCGTTGGAATAGGCCCCCGGGTTGGGCAAATAAGAGAAGGGAGGCTGCATCAGGAGGTCTTCTGGCCTTTCGTGACCGGCTGGTCGTCCGGTGACATAGCGATGTCTTTTCTATAGTGGCAGCCCTTGAAGTCCACGCGGCGCACGTTATCGTAAACCTTGTCCCGCGCCTCGGTTATTGTCTCGCCGGCGCTGACAATGGTCAGCACCCGGCCTCCGCTGGTGACAACGCGAGTGTGGTCTCCCTTGGGTTTGGTGGTGCCGGCGTGAAAGGCAAACACTTCCTTATCTAAACTCCTAAGCCCGGTTATCTCAATGCCGCGCCTGTACTCGCCAGGATACCCCCTGGAAGTCAGCACCACGCCCACGCAGGACCTCTGCTCCCACTCCAACTTTTTCTTGTGCAGCTTGCCGTCCAGAGTGGCGGAGATGACATCCACCAGGTCGTTTTTGAGCAGCGGCATCAGCACCTGGGTCTCGGGATCTCCCAGACGGCAGTTGTACTCCAGGACCTTGGGGCCGGAAGGAGTCACCATAAGCCCCGCATACAAGACGCCCTTATATGGCGAGCCGGATTCCGCCAGCCCCTTTATCGCCGGTTCGATGATCTCCTTACACACCTGCTTCTTGAACTCCGGCGTCCAGAAATCGGTAGGAGTGAAGCTGCCCATGCCGCCGGTATTCGGCCCACGATTGCCGTCCAGCAGTCGTTTGTAGTCGCAGGCGGCCACCAGGGACGAGATGTGCTGCCCGTCGGAAAAGGCGAAAACGCTGACCTCCTGCCCCTCCAGAAACTCCTCCACCACCACCGTTGTCCCCGCCGCGCCGAAGACACGGTCCTCCATGCAGTCGTAAAGGGCGTTGATGGCGGCTTCGCGGTCACGGCACACCATGACACCCTTCCCCGCGGCCAGGCCATCGGCTTTAATCACCACCGGTCCTTCATGCTTAGACAGGAACTGGTAGCCGTCCGAGTAGCTCTTAAATATCTTGTAGTCTGGCGACGGTATGTTTTTAGAGGTCATAAGCTCGCGGGCGAAGGCTTTGCTGCTTTCGATGCGCGCCGCGTCCCGCGTCGGCCCCCATATTGCCAGCCCTGCCTGCTCGAACCGGTCGACGATGCCCTGGGCCAGCGGCGTCTCCGGCCCCACCACAGTCAGGTCTATGTTATATCGAGTGGCCAGTAAGAAGAGAGTGTTGATGTCGTCGGCAGATATGGGGAGGTTGACGGCAAAGGAGTCGGTGCCGCCGTTGCCCGGGGCCACGAATACCCGCGTAATCTTGGGGCTTTTGCTCAGCTTCCACGCCAGGGCGTGCTCGCGAGCGCCCGAACCTATAACCAGTACTTTCATGGCGCCGGCCTCACTCCCACTCTATGGTGCCCGGGGGCTTGCTGGTGATGTCGAAGACCACCCTATTGACCTCCGGCACTTCGTTGACGATGCGATTGGATATTCGCGCCAGGACTTCATAGGGCAGGCGGGCCCAGTCGGCGGTCATGGCGTCTTCGCTGGTCACCGCTCTAATAGCCACGACGTGGTTGTAGGTCCTATAGTCGCCCATGACGCCCACGCTGCGGGCTTCGGTTAGAACGGCGAAAGTCTGCCATAGCTGCCGGTAGAGGTTGGCTGCCTTGATCTCGTCGATGACCACCCAGTCGCAGGCGCGAAGGATGTCCAACTTTTCCTTTGTGACCTCGCCCAGGACGCGAATCGCCAGGCCGGGGCCGGGGAAAGGCTGGCGGTAGACTATCGACTCGGGCAAACCTAGCGCTTCGCCTACGCCTCGAATCTCATCCTTGAACAACATGCGCAGGGGCTCTACCAGCTTTAGCTTCATTACCTTGGGCAGTCCGCCGACGTTGTGGTGGGTCTTAATCTTGGCGGAGGCCTTGGTCTCCGATGTCTTGCTTTCGATGACGTCGGGGTAAAGGGTGCCCTGGGCCAGGTAGTCGGTGTGGCCTAGCTCGGCGGCGGCCTTCTCGAATACGCGGATAAACTCTTCGCCGATGCCCTTCCGCTTCTCCTCCGGGTCAATGACTCCCTTGAGGCGGTTCAGGAACCGGTCTGAGGCGTCGATGTACTTGAGGTTCATCTTGAGGCTGTGCTTGAAGGTGTTCAGCACTCGCTCAGGCTCTTCGCGCCGCAGCAGTCCGTTGTTGACGAAGATGCAGGTAAGCTGGTCGCCGATGGCCTGATGCACCAGGCTGGCCGTCACCGCTGAGTCCACGCCGCCCGACAGGGCGCAGATGACGCGCCCGTCACCAACCTGTTCCTTGATCGACCTGATAGCGTTGGTGACCACATTCTCAGGCGTCCAGGCGCCTTCGCAGCCGCAGATGGTGTAAAGGAAATTG
The DNA here is from genome assembly GCA_016872285.1 of SAR202 cluster bacterium. Classification (NCBI taxonomy): domain Bacteria; kingdom Bacillati; phylum Chloroflexota; class Dehalococcoidia; species SAR202 cluster bacterium. Next base: position 10,357 of record VGZZ01000046.1, read on the forward strand.
CGCAGTATCGCCTTGCCCTGGGGCGTGTGGGCCACCTCCGGGTGGAATTGGAGGCCGAACATGCGTCCGTCGCTGCCCATGACCGCGATGGGGGAATTGTCGGTATAGCCCAGGGCCTTGAATCCGGGCGGCAGCTCCAGTATCTGGTCGCCGTGGCTCATCCACACCGGCATAGAAGGCTCCAGGTCAGCGAACAATGGCGAAGTGGTGACGTTTTGGTGCAGGACGGCGTGGCCGAACTCGCGTTTGCGGCTGGGGGCTACCTTGCCGCCCAACTGGTGGGCCAGTACCTGCATGCCATAGCAGATGCCGAGAATAGGCAGGTTCTTTTGATATACCCAGGTGGGGGCTGTGGGCGCGCCTTCGTCATAGACGCTGGAGGGACCGCCGGACAGGATGACGCCTTTGGGATTGAGGCCTGCTACTTGCTCCCATGTCGAGTCGTGGGGAATAACCTCGCTATAGACGCGCAGCTCGCGAACGCGGCGGGCTATGAGGTGGCTGTACTGGGAGCCGAAATCGACGATGAGGACCGCTTCGGTGACCTGCTTGGGATGCGCTTTGCGTTCCATGCCGTGGCCCTTATTTTCCTTGGCGATCTCCAGATAGGTAGATACCTCCAGGTGTTCGCTGGTGGCTACGCGGCGGCTGGGGGAAGGCTGCTCCGTTACCATACCCTTCCTTGGCGCATCGACAGGCAAGGCCCGCAGCACACCTCTCGAGCGAGGGTATAATGGTTTGTAATGGTGGACCGAGCCACGACCGGTGGGCTTGTTATGTACCACAGATTAGCACCTATGTTATACTCAGTCAAGCGCAGGGCACGTTAGGAAAGCGTAACTGCGCCGTCATGATTTTGCCATATATCGAAGAATCAATAGTCGAAACCGTAAAAATATTGCGCCGTGACGGCGTTATCGCCTACCCCACCGATACCCTTTACGGCCTGGGCGGGAACCCCCTATCACCAAAGGCGGTCACGCGTATTTTCGCGATTAAGGGCCGCGACGCCTCCAAGGGCCTCCCTTTGCTGCTAGCCAACGTCGAAGACTTGCGAAAAGTTGCCCGCGCGCTGCCTGATCTGGCCGGCGTCCTGGCCCAAGCCTTCTGGCCCGGGCCTCTCACTCTTATCGTGAAAAAGACCAGGGTGATTCCCGACACCGTCACCGGCGGCGCCGACACCGTCGCGGTGCGCCTCCCGGCCCATCCCGTGCCCCGCGCTCTGGCCCTCGACTTGGGCTTCCCTATCATCGGCACCAGCGCCAACATCAGCGGCGGCCCCGACCCAGTCTCCGCCGAGGACGTGCGCCGTGAACTGGGGCCTCGGGTCGACGCCATAATCGACGGCGGCCCCACGGCTCGCGGCGTCGCTTCCACTATTGTGGACGTGTCCGGCGGCAAGCCCAGGATAGCGCGGCTGGGCGCTCTGAGCGCCGACGATATTGAGAAGGTATGCGGAATCGCGGTGGAGCGGCCGTAGGTAGAGCAATCCGATGGCGAACGCTTCCCCTATCCTCACTCAGTACCAGCCGCATATCGAAAGAGAAATCCAAGCCATTCTGGCCCAGCGGCAGGGCCTGCTCTACGATATGATGCGCCGCGATCTGGGTTGGACGGACCCCGGCCCGACATCAAACACAATTCCTCCATCTCTCAGAATCCATGGCGTCCTATGCCTCCTCACGGCCAAAGCCCTTAGCGGCGGCTTCGATAAGGCCCTCCCCGCCGCCTCCGCTGTTGAGCTTGTTCATTTGTTCAGCGTTGTTCACAAGGACTTTCAGGATGCCGTCACTGAACGCGACGGCAAACCTTCTGCGTGGCTGGCGTGGGGACCCGGGCAGGCCATCAACCTGGGCGATGGCCTTTACGCTCTGGGCCGCGCCGCCCTCTTCCGCCTCTCCGACCATGGCGTTCCGGCAGGCTATGTGCTTAACGCATTGGAAGCCCTGGATAAAGCCTGTTTGGCCCTGTGCCGTGGCCAATACTTGGACCTTTCTTTTCAGGAGCAGATGGATGTGTCCCTGGCATCCTATATGAAGATGGCGGAGGCCAAGTCCGGCGCCCTTTTGGGCTGCGCCATGGAGATGGGCGGCATCGTCTGCGGCGCCGAGGCGTCCACCGTTAACAGCCTGAAGGCATGTGGACAAAAGTTGGGCATTGCCCTCCAGATTAGGGGAGATATCCTCCACGTTTGGGGCGACCAAGGCGGCGAGTCCGCCAGCGCCGAGGTCTTCAACAAGCGGAAAGTCTTTCCGGTAGTGCAGCTGCTGGATAAGAGCGGCGTCAGCATCAAAAAACAGCTCGGCGCCGTCTATTTCAAGCGCGTGCTAGAGCCTCATGATGTTAAGGCAGTTCTAAAGGTGCTGGAGGAGAACAAGGCCAAGGCCGCGTCTCAGAAAGTGGTGGAGCAAAACGTCGCAGAGGCTATGGAAGCCGTGGATGATTTGTCGATGCCGTCCAGCGCCAGGGAGGAACTGCGGGCGCTGGGACATTACATAACTATGATGGAACGATAACTTTTATTCAGGATGCTAGATGCATAAGAAGACTCTGCGTGATGTTGATGTGAGCAGTAAGGCCGCGTTGGTGCGGGCCGACTTCAATGTTCCCATCGAAGAAGAGGGTGTGGAGGCTGTCGCGAAGTATGACCACCGCCTTCGAGTGACTATACCCACAATACAGTATCTTATTGAGCGTCGCGCCACAGTTATCCTCTGCTCGCACCTCGGGCGGCCCAAGGGGAAGGTGGTGGAGGCGCTGCGTATGGTGCCGGTAGCGGACCGCCTGGGAGTTCTATTAGGCCGTCCGGTGAAGGCCCTGTCTGACTGCGTCGGCCCCGCCATAAAGCGAGAGGTCTCGGCCATGAGAGCCGGCGACATCGTTATGCTGGAGAACCTTCGGTTCAACCCGGGCGAGGAGAAAAACGACCCCGAGTTCGCCCGCGCCCTGGCTTCCCTGGCCGACATCTTTGTCCTCGACGCCTTCGCCACCGCCCACCGCGCCCACGCCTCGATAGTCGGCGTGCCGAAGTATTTGCCCACAGTGGCCGGGTTGGTGATGCAGAAGGAGTTGGAGGTTATAGGCAAGGCCCTGGAATCGCCGGACCGGCCCCTGGCGGCCATCCTGGGCGGGGCTAAGATAAGCGATAAGCTGAAGATTCTCGAAAACCTGCTCGGACGAGTGAACAGCCTATTTATCGGCGGGGGAATGGCCGCCACCTTTCTTCTGGCCCAGGGGAAGGAGGTAGGGGACTCGCTGGTGGAAAAAGATATGGTCTCCTCGGTCAAGGGAGTCATGGAGCGCGCCGCCCAGCGAGGCGTCAAACTGTACCTCCCGTCCGACGCCGTCATTGCCTCCGAATTTGGCCCGGACCCCGCTAGAGTCGTCACAGTGGGTATCGAGCAGATACCAGGTGGAATGCGAATCATGGACATAGGCCCCAAGACAGCAAGAAGCTATACGGACGCTCTATCCCGCTGCAAGACCATTATCTGGAACGGCCCGCAGGGTGTCTTCGAGTATGAGAAGTTCGCCGGCGGCACCAAGACCATCGCCGACGCTCTCGCGGGGTTTAAAGCTGTGACCATCATCGGCGGCGGCTCGACGGCTGAAGCGGTGGAGGCCTTGGGGCTGGGGCATCGCATGTCCCATGTGTCCACCGGCGGCGGCGCCATGTTGGAGTTCCTGGAAGGCAAAGTCCTGCCAGGCGTGGCGGCCATCCCATCAAACTAATTTGAGGGAAACCAGGTTAGGCTTTTAATGGCTTTTTCTCGCAATTCAATCCGGAGTATGATGTCGTCATGATCGATAACGCCGACCTTCGAGAATGCGCCGTCAAGACGGACTCGAAGATTATCTTACTGGTGGCCGACGGCCTAGGCGGCGCTCCTCATCCCAAGACCCGCAAGTCGGAACTGGAAACAGCCCATCTCCCTAACCTCAATGCCCTGGCGGGACAAAGCGCCTGCGGCCTCACCATACCGGTAGCCCCGGGCATCGCGCCGGGCAGCGGCCCCGGGCACCTGGCCCTTTTCGGCTACGACCCCCTTAAGTACGTCATTGGCCGCGGCGCCCTGGAAGCCTTTGGCGTCGATGGCATTGACTTCAAGGTCGGAGACGTGGTCGCTCGCGGAAACTTTAGCACTGTGGACTCCGACGGCAAGCTGTTGGACCGCCGTGCCGGGCGCATCCTCTCCGAGCAGAGCGCCCCGCTGTGCCATGAGCTGAACAAGATAAAGGTCGATGGCGTCGAGAGCCGTGTGTACCCGGTCAAGGACTACCGTTTTGTGCTGCGGCTGCGAGGCACCGGCCTGTCCGACGCCCTCACTGAGACCGACCCCCAGCGCCTGGGTATCGAGCCCCTGCCGGTGAAGGCTAAAGCCCCGGAAGCCGAGAAGACAGCCAAGGCTGCCAACCAGTTCGTTCATAAAGCTCGGCAGGTATTAATGGAGGAGAAGCAGGCCAACACGGTCATGCTGCGGGGCTTCTCCGGCATGCCGGACCTGCCATCCTTCGGCGAAGCCTTCAAGCTCACCCCCGCCGCTATCGCCGCCTACCCCATGTACCGCGGGCTGGCTGCTATCGTCGGCATGAAGGTCCTACGCACCGGCGCGGACTTTGACGCCGAGGTTAAGACCTTACATGCGCGGTATCAAGACCACGATTTCTTTTTCATCCACTACAAGTACGCCGACGCCGCCGGCGAGGACGGCGACTTCGACGGCAAGGTGAAGGCCCTGGAAGACCTGGACAAATACATACCCAGGCTGTTGGACCTGAAGCCAGACGTGTTTATGGTCGCGGGCGACCACTCGACCCCCGCTATCCTGGCGGCCCATAGCTGGCATCCTGTCCCTTTCCTGCTCCACTCCCGCCTTACCCTGGGCGAGGGCATCGAAGCCTTTCATGAGAAGGCCTGCGCCCTCGGCTCCCTCGGCGCCATGCCTGCTACCAGCATTATGCCCCTGGCCCTGGCCCACGCTGGTAAGCTGGCAAAGTTCGGCGCTTAGCAGAAGTCTGTCTGCGATCCCGCATGTCACAGGCATGACCCTGTCAGTGCTCCGGTTCTGGTGATAACGATGAAGGAGTATTTCCATGCCCCGCTTTATCGCCGCTGGCAACTGGAAAATGAACACCACCCTTCCCGAGGCCAAGGCCCTGGCTCTGGCGATACCCAAGGCGCTGAACGGCCCGCCTCCAAGTCACGTCGAGACTATTATCTGTCCTCCTTATATATCGCTAGCTGTGGTTAGAGACGCCCTGCGAGGGTCAGGGATTGTTGTTGGCGCCCAGAACGCCCACTGGGAGCAGAAGGGCGCTTTCACCGGCGAGGTATCACCGTCGATGCTCAAAGACCTGTGCGAGTATGTAATCGTCGGCCATTCGGAGCGTCGCCACGTCATGGGCGAAAGCGATGACACCATCAATCGGAAGGTGAAGGCGGTCTACGCCGCAGGCCTAAAGCCCATCCTTTGCGTCGGCGAGACACTGGAGCAGCGGCAGCGCGACGGGGCGGAGGGTGTGGTGCGCCGCCAGCTTGAGTCCGGCCTCAACGGCGTCCGAGACATCAGCGAACTAGTCATCGCCTACGAGCCAGTGTGGGCCATCGGCACCGGCGTGGCTGCCACTCCCGACACCGTCCGCGAGATTACCAGCGGCGCCATCCGCGCAGAAATCGCGAAACTCCACGGCTCTGACATCGCCGACGAAGTGCCAGTGTTGTACGGCGGCAGCGCGAATCCAGACAACGCGTCGGGCTTTCTCAAGGAGCCCAGTATCCAGGGCACCCTCATTGGCGGCGCCAGCCTCAACGCCGAGCAGTTCGCTAAAATCGTGCGGCTGACGGCGGAGATAAAGGGCGGCTCTGTTAAATAGCGGAGCGCCTTATCCGCGATTCGAGGGGAAACACAGTTGGCATAAGGCATAGATAATGGGTCTGCCCATTGCATGGTATGTTGCTCGATGCTCTTCGTCGGAAGTAACCTACAAGACTGCTTATCAAGCGCTAAGTAGAAAGCCTAGTCGATAGGCATAGTCTGACAACATTAGGATGTATGTATTGGTCGGGATAGCCTAGCAACCCCCTTTTGCATTTAAGCACCTTTGCATCGCTGGCTATTTGTGAGGTTTAGACGCAGATCATGCTTGCCTAGATAGCAAGCAAAGGGGCCGAGCGGCCCTTCTCTATAGTATGAAATGTCCTAATGGATATTTGGGCGCTTTGTTACAAAGGCCTAGCGACAACGTTAAAGTGCTGGCGAACGCTTAAATTTATTGACTTAGGCAGCCACAGTTGTTGGGCCTTGTTTAATCATAAACACGGGGCCGCGATTAATGACATTTACGAAATCGGCTTGTCTAAAGAGGGAATCCGTGTTTTAAGACCTTCATCGAGAATTGAACCGTTACTCAGCCCAGGGTAGTTACATGGATAGCCATACCTGGCAGGCATCTAAAAAACAGGGTGGTGGGGAGGGGCGGTGGCTTCTCGACAGTTATCGCGCTTTCGACAATTGGCCCTCGGCGTAGGCCTCATTGCTGGCTTGCAGCTAATCTTGTTTACAGGGCCAGCACCCTCAGATAAGCCTCGTGAGGAAGTACAAGGACCCCCTCTGAGACTTCTTGGCGAGGAAACTAACGGAAAAGACGAGGAAAAGGCTGGCGTTCACCGGGCAAGCCGACAAGCTGTCGAGCCGGAGACCCTTGGAGAGGGAGACCCCCTTACAGCACGTCTGGCGCAAGTGGCTACTCCCAAAGATTCCGCCGAGTCCACTGGTGAAGTCCAAGATATGGGTAATCCTGGGCAGCAGGATAGCAGCTCCAGCGGCAGCGAGACACCGCTACAGCAAGAGCATAAGACCACCGCCACGTCCGATCAGGACTATTCCAAGTCGCACCATGGACTTATTTTAGGTGGCAGCGGACCAGGCGCTATTTCCTGGCGAAGCGTGTACAGCCAAGAAGCCGTAACCTACACCGTGGTGTCTCTCAGTCTATTTGTTCCTCCTAGGTGACTGCCTCTAGCGCGTTGTCCGACGCAACGCAGCGCGCTTCTGGCAGTCGCTCAATTTTAGCCCGGAAGGGTTGTTAGGAGGAAGAAAGGTGAACAAAATCATTGCGGTATTAGGCGTTAGTGCTGCATTGGTAGTGGCAGCGCTAATGTCCCCCGTGTTTGCCGGCGGCACCGGCGGCGACGACCATAATGACGACACGGGGTGCGAGAACTTGGTTCTTGAGCAGGAAAACTTTGGTGCCAACGTTAACGAGACTCGGCAAGAGGCTGAAGCTGAGGCCAAGCAAGAGAACGTTAGCGTGGCTGTCGATGGGAACAGCAACCAGTACAACAGCAACGAGGCTGAGGCTGAAAATGAAAACGATACCGAACAGGAAATCGAGCAGGAGAACGAGTACGAGAGCGGCCATAGCGGCAGTGATGTAACCCAGGGCAACGTTGGGGCTAACGCCAATGAGACAGAACAGGAAGCCGAAGCTGAGGCCGAACAGGAAAATACCAGCGTGGCCGTTGGCGGTGACAGCAATCAGTACAACAGCAATGAGGCCGAGGCCGAGGGCAGCTACGACGGCGAGGATAGCGGTGAGAATGGCGAGTCAGTAGAACAGGATAACGCTGGGGCTAACTATAACGAGACTGAGCAGGAAGCCGAGCAGGAGAATAAGTACGAAGGTGGCTACAACGGCAGTGATGTAACCCAGGAGAACGTCGGAGCCAACGTTAACGAGACGGAACAGGAAGCGGAGGCTGAGGCCGAGCAAGAAAATACTAGTGTTTCCATCGATGGCGACAGCAACCAGGCCAAGGATAACGAAGCTGAAGCCGGAAATGATAATGAGACAGAGCAAGAGATTGAGCAAGAGAACAGCTTTGACGGCGGTAACGGCAGTGAGGTGGATCAGAGCAACCTCGGGGCTAACGTCAATAAGACTGAGCAGAAAGCCGAAGCGGAGGCTGAGCAGAAGAACACTAGTGAGACCGTCGGCGGGAACAGTAACCAGTGGAATGATAACGAGGCCAAGGCTAAGAATGAGAATGAGACCGAGCAGGAAATCGAGCAAGAGAATGAGTACAAAGACGGCTCAGGCAGTGGCGAAGTAGGCCAGCAGAATGTTGGAGCCAACATTAACGGCACCCAACAGGAAGCCGAGGCTGAGGCCAAGCAGGAGAACTCTAGCGTGGCCGTTGACGGCAATAGCAACCAGGCCAACGACAATGAAGCCGAAGCCAAGAATGAGAATGAGACCGAGCAGGAAATCGAACAGGAGAACGAGTACGAAGGCGAGAGAGATGGCGGGTCGGTGGAGCAGGCAAACCTTGGCGCTAATGTTAACGGCACTGAGCAAGAAGCTGAGGCTGAGGCCGACCAAGAGAACGTTAGCATAGCTATCGGCGGGGACAGCAACCAGTACAACAGCAACCAGGCCGAGGCCGAGAACGAAAACGAGACGGAGCAGGAAGTAGAACAGGAGAACGAAGCCGAGGGCGGTAGCGGCTACGATGGTGGGAACGGCGGTTCAACAGGGCAGGAAAACCTGGCTGTAAACGCTAATGAGACC
>VGZZ01000047.1 GCA_016872285.1 SAR202 cluster bacterium
ACAGACCATCTATTGACTCCTGGACTTAAGGGCAAATTTCTGGACGAGGCGGTTCTTTTCAGCGCAAAAGATCCGTCTTACTCTATGTCCGGCTTATCGTACCTGGCTATAAATTCTTCATATAGCTCCAGGGCACGCTCTCGGGGTTTAGTTGAAATGCCCCCCATTGCGTTTCATATCCCAACCACATTACTCAATGAAAAAACACTAGCCGACAGCATCTCATGTAAGAAACTGTCTGACTTTGCCTCTAAATGCGACACTGCCCTTCCCGCTTTAGGATCAAGTTTGCCTAAAACATGATTGAGGCTCGCAACGAGTCTTCTGTAGCCAATACCGTCAAATCCTGGGTAGATAGAGGAGAGGCGTCCATATCTTTCATTCAGTTTGTACCAAAAGTACTCAATTCGAGGACTCCAAAAAATAAGTCCTATATTTACTCGCTCGCCAGCAGCCGCATTCCTCGTATAGTAAATCAGACGAAACTCATAAGGTATCTTGTTGCTACTTACCATGGCTAGTGCACCAAATCCTTCAGATTTTCAATTATCTGAGCGGAAAAAGTATGGCGCTCGCGCAAGAACTTAAGCATTAAATTGAATCGAGATCTTGTAGTTATCCACTCATTCGGAACGAACCCTGCAATTTGTTCAATTGCCCCCAATGTAACTTCATCAGCCCATTTCTCTACTAGCGCCTGATAGAGGCGTCTTTTGTAATAGAGTGTTGCATATGCACAATTATTCGTAATCTGATCTTCCGTAAGAAATTCACCACCACTCAAAATTAGGCCGACAGGCATGACTGTCGAGTGATCTATTAGATAGAACTCATTCGCTTTTACCAGAAGGTTCGGCTTAAGTTGTGTGCGGTCTTGATTCCATATCATTGCGTCGAAGCTTATCACCCCTTCCAAAGCAGAAAGAGCATCTTCGTCGTCCAGCCTCCTTCCCGGAATAAAATCAACCGCTTCCTCTAGATATTCACATCCAAATTGAGGGCCAATATTGTCATTAAACAATTGATGCACCCTACTTGGGACAGAGTCTGCGAACTCTTGTTCTATATTCACTATAGCATAACTCGGAGATTTTAGTCCAAGCAATTGTATGATCTGCGCAGAGATCAATTCGCAAGCAAGTGACAATCCGCCATATTGAAAAGCTGCCGAGTCCGGCCTTGCCACTTTAAGAACGAAGGATTTTTGCATGCCCCCCCTCATCTTCGCACACAACGATTGGGGGATTGGAAGCACCGCCTCTGAGTCTGTCTCTAAACTCGACCGCTCTGACCCTCGGTGGAGGCTCTATCATTCACATGCCGTCTTGTATATTAAATTGGTGATAGTCAGCACCATTACTCCTAATGTGCGACATTGTATTATCAAAAACGCGTAAGTCAAATTTGATAGCGAATTAATTTTGTTTAGCAGTAAACCGAGTCCAGTGCTACAATTAGCCCTGTGCCCCCACTCCTAAGGTGAACGCGTAATGCCCCAAGACCAGATCATCATTCGTGGTGCCCGCCAGCATAACCTCAAAAACATCGACCTCGTCATCCCCCGCGACAAGCTCGTCGTCATCACCGGCGTCTCCGGCTCCGGCAAAAGCTCCCTCGCCTTCGACACCATCTACGCCGAGGGCCAGCGCCGCTACGTCGAGTCCCTCTCCGCCTACGCCCGCCAGTTCCTCGGCCGTATGGACAAGCCCGACGTCGAGTACATCGAAGGCCTCTCCCCCGCCATCTCCATCGACCAGAAGGGCACCTCCCACAACCCCCGTTCCACCGTCGGTACCGTCACCGAGATCTACGACTACCTCCGCCTCCTCTTTGCCCGCGCCGGCCGACCCCACTGCCCCAAGTGCGGCCAGCCAGTCCAGCGCCAGACCGTCCAGCAGATCGTCGACTCCGTCCTGGCCCTCCCCCAGGGCAGCCGCATCACCATCCTTGCCCCCAAAGTCCGGCGTCGCAAAGGCGAGCACAAGGACGTCTTCGAGGCCGCCCGCAAGGCCGGTTTCGCCCGCGTCCGAGTCAACGGCCAGGTCATGCGCCTCGAGGACACCGTCGGCCTCAATCTCGATAAGCAGAAGTGGCACTATATCGAAATCGCCGTGGACCGCCTCGCCATCGAGCCCGATATGGAGAAGTCCCGCGTCGCAGACTCCGTCGAGACCGCCCTGAAAGAGGGTGAGGGTGTCGTCCAGATCACCGTCGAGGGCGGCGACGAGCTGGTCTTCTCCGAGCAGTTCGCCTGCGTCAACTGCGGCACCAGCCTCCCTGAAATCGAGCCGCGCACCTTCAGCTTCAACAGCCCCCACGGCGCCTGCCCCGCCTGCACCGGCCTCGGCTTCAAGCTGGAGGTGGACCCTGACCTCGTCTTCGCCAACAAGGACCTGACTTTGGCAGAAGGCGCCGTCCTTCCCTGGGCCCGCGCCGGCACCTCCAGTCCTTGGTACTACAGCCTTCTCGAGTCCTTAGCCCGCTCCTACAACTTCTCTACCAAAGTCCCCATCAAAGACCTGCCGCAAAACGTCCTGGACCTTATCCTCTATGGCAACAGCGGGAAACAGCTCACCATGCGTCACAAGACACACCACGGCAAGGTCTACTCCTGGGACACCAATTTTGAAGGCGTCATCCCCAACCTGGAGCGCCGCTTCCGCGGCACCGAGTCCGACTATATCCGCAGCGAAATCGAGCGCTACATGGCCGCCATTCCCTGCAACGATTGCAAAGGCCAGCGCCTCCGACCCGAGGCCCTCTCCGTGAAAGTCGATAACAAAGGCATCATGGACGTCTGCGATATGCCTATCACCCAGGCCCTCGCCTGGGCGCCCACCCTCACTTCCGACGCCTCCCACAACGGCACCACCGCCCCCTTAACCCCCCGAGAGCGCACCATCGCCCAGCCGATAGTCAAAGAGATCGTCGCCCGCCTCCGCTTCCTGGACAACATCGGCCTCGGCTACCTCACCCTGGGCCGCTCCGCCCGCACCCTCTCCGGTGGCGAGGCCCAGCGCATCCGCCTCGCCACCCAGATCGGCTCCGGACTCACCGGCGTCCTCTACGTCTGCGACGAGCCCACCGTCGGCCTCCACCCCGCCGACGACAGCCGCCTCATCGGCACCCTCAAGCACCTGCGAGACCTCGGCAACACCGTCATCGTCGTCGAGCACGACGAGGCCGTCATGCGCTCCGCCGACCATATCATTGACCTGGGCCCCGGCGCCGGCGAGCACGGCGGCAATGTTGTCGCCCAGGGCCCCCTCGCCGACATCCTCACCTCTCCCGACTCCCTAACCGGCGCCTACCTCAGCGGCCGCAAGACCATCCCAGTCCCCTCCAAACGGCGCCCCGGCAACGGCAAGTTCTTGGAAGTCCGCGGCGCCGCCGAAAACAACCTCCAGGGCATAGACGTCAAGTTCCCTCTGGGCCTGCTGGTCTGTGTCACCGGCGTCTCCGGCTCCGGCAAAAGCACCCTCATGTATGAAATCCTCTACAAGCGCCTCGCCCAGGTCCTCTACAAAGCCAAAGACCGGCCCGGCAAGCACGACCGCGTCCTCGGCCTCGAAAATCTCGACAAGGTCGTCAATATCGACCAGTCCCCTATTGGCCGCACGCCCCGCAGCAACCCCGCCACGTACACCGGCCTCTTCTCTCCCATCCGCGACCTCTTCGCCACCCTCCCCGAGGCCAAGGCGCGAGGCTATAAGGCCGGTCGTTTCTCCTTCAACGTCAAGGGCGGGCGATGCGAGGCCTGCGAGGGCGACGGCTATATCCAGGTCGAGATGCAGTTCCTACCCGATGTCACCGTTCTCTGCGAGGTCTGCAAGGGCCAGCGTTACAACCGCGAGGCCCTGGAGATAACCTACAAGGGCAAGTCCATCGCCGAGGTCCTCGACATGACCGTCGAGACCGCTCTGGACTTCTTCACCAACATACCCAAAATCCGCTCCAAGCTGGAGACCATCCGGGACGTCGGCCTCGGCTACATCCACCTCGGCCAGCCCGCCACTACCCTCTCAGGCGGCGAGGCCCAGCGCGTCAAACTCGCCACTGAACTCTCCCGCCGCGCCACCGGCAAGACCCTTTATCTGCTCGATGAGCCTACCACTGGCCTCTCCTTCGAGGACACCCGCCACCTCCTGGGTGTCCTTCACCGCCTCGTCGACGCCGGCAACTCCGTCATCCTCATCGAGCACCATCTGGACATGATCAAAAACGCCGACTGGCTCATAGACCTGGGCCCCGGCGCCGCCGCCGAAGGCGGCCGAGTCGTCGCCACCGGCACCCCGGAAGAAGTGGCCCGCACCCCCGACTCCCAGACTGCCCGCTACCTCCGCCCTGTCCTCGGCCTCCCCCAGCCCAACGGCCGCCGCCCCGCCCGCTCCCCCGCCCAGTAACTCCACCCGTCATTCCAGCGAAAGCTGGAATCCAGCCCCTTGTTCCTGTGGCGGGGGTAGGTTAGGGATAACGTCATTTCCAGCGTAGCCAAGAAATCTCAACGTGCCCCCCACCAGCTACTCCTATCTGCCACCCGCACCTCCCTGCCTCCATCCCGTCTGGTCCTCCCCCTTTTCCTCGTGAGGAAAAGGGGGAGTTAGAGGGGGAATTGGTGCAATTTTTGTCTTTCCCTCTTCTCAGAAAAAGCCTGTCCTGAGCCCGGTCGAAGGAAGAAGAGGGATTAAGGGTAATGAGGTCGCTCCGGTTAAAGGCACACCCTGGTGACGGTGCCAACTGCCCACCATTACCAGTCCATTCGGCTTCCCAAATACTCCCACCTGTCCCTACCTGCCCTCCCCGGAAGCTGCTAGCGTGTTATGTAAACAATCACTGAAGCTCTCCACCCCACCTGCCTCAGCCGCTCAATCTAAGTCATCCCCAGGCCCAGCCTGGTCAAACTTAGGAGGACCCCATGTTAGGACCCTTCCTCGTACCAGCCTTCTTCCTCGCAGCGTGGATAACCATGATCTTCTGGGGCATCATCGCCCCGCAGATAGACCTTCCCACCATCGGCTACGCCAGGGCCATGCTCGTAACCCTCGCCCTATGGCTCGTCGTCTTCCCCGTCGCCATGGCGGTTCGAGGCCCCGGCTTCGCAGCCGGACGCAAGTTCCGCGCTGGCCGTGGCGCCATGGCCGCCGAGAGCGGCGACGCCGTCAAGGCCACCGCCGTTTTCAGTGGCACCTCCCGCCGCATCTCCTCCCAGCACTTCAAGGGAGGCGATGCCACCGCTGTCTTCGGTGGCGTTGAGCTGGACCTGCGTAACGCCGTTATCGAGTCTAAGCCCGCCGTCCTTAACGTCACCGCCGACGAGCGCAAGGACGGCCATCCCGCTCCCGACGGCCCTCAGCCCGACCTTCTCATCACCGGCACCGCCGTCTTCGGGGGCGTAGCCGTCAAAGCCTAACCCTTGTCCACAACTCTCATTACGGATGGTTTCCGCTCTGGCAATTATGCCATGAGTCCTTGTACTCATTCGTAGGGGCGGGTCTTAGACCCGCCCCCTATCGTTTCCACCTCTCTCACCTCATGCGTTATATTAAGAACATGTCACGTCTAATTTTCATATTCTCTTTCCTCCTTCTCCTATTCACCGCCTGTGGCGGCGGGACCGCCTCACCCACCACCTCTCCCCTCTCCACTCCCACCTCCGCCTCCACTCCTCCCCTCTCCACACCCTCCACCTCCCCTACCCCCTCTCCCACCACCACACCCACCCTCCCAGGCCCATACACTCCACCTGCCCCCACCGGCACACCCACCGTGGCTCCCGCTACCCCTCCTTATTCACCGTCCCCTGCTGCCACCTCCCCTGCTCTCACCCTTAAAGAATTTCCCGTCCCTGCTGGCTCCCATCCCCACGATGTCGCCCCCGCTCCCAACGGCTCCGTCTGGTACACAGCCCAGCGCGCCGGCGCCCTCGGCCTCCTCGACCCCGCCACCGGCCAGACCCGGCACATCCCCCTCGGAAGCGGCTCCTCTCCCCACGGCGTCATCGTCGGCCCCGACGACGCTCCCTGGATCACCGACAGCGGCCTCAACGCCATCGTTCGAGTTGACCCTAACACCCATCAGGTAACCGTCTTTCGACTCCCCCAGGGCACCCCCAACGTCAACCTCAACACCGCCGCCTTCGATGGAAATGGCATCCTCTGGTTCACCGGCCAGGCCGGCTACTATGGCCGACTTAACCCCGCCGATGGGGCCATCCAGGTCTTCGACGCCCCGCGAGGCCGCGGTCCCTACGGCATCGACGCCACGCCCTCCGGCGACATCTACTACGCCTCCCTAGCCGGCAGCCACATCGCCCGCATCGACACCGCCACCGGCCAGGCCGCCCCCATCGACCCTCCCACCCCCAACCAGGGCGCGCGACGCTCTGGTCCGATTCCAAAGGCCAAATCTGGGTCTCCGAATGGAACGTCGGCCAACTCGGTATGTACAACCCCAGCACAAACCAGTGGCGCGAATGGAAACTTCCCGGCAGCCGTCCCATGGCCTACGCCGTCTACGTCGACGACCAGGACATCGTCTGGCTCTCCGATTTCGGCTCCAACACCCTCGTCCGCTTCGACCCATCCGCCGAAACCTTTACCCCCCTTCCCCTGTCCAGCCCCAACTCTAACCTCCGCCAAATCCTCGGCCGCCCCGGCGAGGTCTGGTCCCCCGCCTCCTCCGCCGACAAACTCCTCGTCGTCTACACCTCCTAGCTCCCCTTTCGCCACCCCCACAACATGATACTGCGATACAATAGAAGCACCAGTTAACGCCCCTGATGTTCCTGTCGCATCTACAAATGGACTTTGGGTCTTGCCTTTCGAGTCCTCTCATCGTCTCCTTGCTTCTATGAAAAAACCTTAGCTTGAAAAGTCACGGGCTTCTGGGACAGGCGGGGCTTTGGGTCTCCTCAGGTACTCCCCCTTCGGCCTGAAAGGCGAAGGGGGAGTTATACCAAATCGACAGAATAGAGGCGGGAATAACGCTACGGGATGTTGAGGACGATAACCCAGTCCTCGCATGGCGCCTTCCTGTCTTATCCTCTCCTTGGTAGGGTGAGGGCCTCTTCTTCAGGTCCTCTCCCTCGCTATGCGGGGGAGAGTTAGAGAGGGGGTAGGGGGTCGGGTGGGGAGGGGAGAGGCCGCTTATAGCCACCACCCGCAGGCGCATAGGGCCTGCCGCTCTCCAACCTTCACCGCCATGTCTACGTAGATTTGGTATTAGAGGGGGTTGTGGTTCCTTATTTCTCTTCCCCTTCCAGCAGGAAGGGGATTAAGGGGACGGTATCCCAATTAAATACAAGAAACGTATAACAAGCCAAAGTATCTCTTCAATATCTACCCATCGTAAATCGGCGTTCTAGGAGGCCAGGCATGAACATCGGAATCGTCGGCCTGGGGCGTATGGGCGAAAGCCTCGCTCTTCACGCCATCAAAAAAGGCCACAGCGTCGTCGGATACGACCACAACCCTGATCGCGCGGAGGCGGTAGCAAAGAATGGCATCAGACCGACCTTCTCCCTGACGGAGCTGGCGCAAAAGCTCAGCCCGCCTCGCATCATACTGGTTTATGTGCCCCATGGTGAGCCAACCCGACAGACCATCGTTAGCCTGAAGGACATCCTTCGCCCTGGCGATTTGGTTGTCGATGGCGGGAACTCCCATTGGGAGGACTCCATCTGCCACTACGAACTGCTTAAGTCCCGCGGCATCGCCTTCCTCGACATCGGCACCAGCGGCGGCGGCGAAGGCGCCCTCACCGGCGCGTGCTTCATGGTCGGCGGTGACGCCCAAGCCTTCGCCCGCGTAGAACCTCTGCTTCGAGACCTCGCGGTGCCGGAAGGCGTCGTCCACGCCGGCCTCCCGCCTCCGGCCACTACGTGAAGGTCGTCCATAACGCCATCGAGTTCGGCATGGTCCAGGCCATCGCCGAGGGCGTCGACCTGCTGGAACGATGGAAATACCCCCTCGACCTGCCAGCCCTCCTTCATAATTGGAACCACGGCTCCGTCATCCGAGGTTGGCTCGTCGAGCTAATGGAGCGCAGGCTCCGTGAACACCGACTGGACGACCTCAGCGCCTGCGTAGAGGACACCCGGGAGGTCAAGTGGGTTGTGCAATACGCCCTGGAAAAAGAAGCCTGGATACCCGTCATCGCCCAGTCTGAGCTCGCCTTCTACCGTTATCGAGATCCAGACAGCACCGCCGGCAAAGCCGTGGCCCTATTGCGTAACGCCTTCGGTGGCCATCCCCTCCACAAAGCATCGTGAAAGAAGACCCTTAAAACTTGGGCTAGGCTGGCTCTTCATCCTCGCCTTCGACTTATTTGCCAGCTAGGCTCCTATTTTCCTCAGCGTGTTGCTGGGGGAATCTCTGGCGCTGACAGTGATAATAGTGTTAGTGCCACCAATCACACCTGTATGGTACGCTAAAGGCAAGGCGCGGAGTGGACGGAGCACGTCGTCCTGTTAGCAGGATAGACGCCGTACATAGCTGCGCAGTTACATTATGAACAAGTTATTTTCTCCAGGCCGTAAATCTAGAAGGTCTGGTAAATCCCCTGAAGTTCTGGCCAACTTTAATTATTGGCTCCATGCTTTTAATCCCCAACTTAGCCTTAATAAAGATAGTCAGTTCCCTTTTCGCCCCAGCGCGCTTTGAATTGACTCCGTAATATCTATTCTGATCTTTCCAGTCAAATTGCACACATCCTGGCAGGACATCAACCAGCTGCAAGAAAATCGACATGTCAGATGTAGCCCTGAGACACCCTTTTACCCGAGGCAGTGAACATACATACTCCTCCAAATCTTAAGTGGCGTCATCGGGTTTACCTTGTAGGTCAACAATAGCAAAAACGTCTCGCTTCAGCCGCCTCTTTAGTAGCTCTCTTACTAAGGTTACATATGCGCCCCAAGAGTTGGTACCCCACCTCTCCAAATCGAATCTCGTATGCTTCCGGTCAACCAACAAGCATGAAATTCTAACCCTGGAAATGAAAAGTACAAGTTGACCAGATCTATGTACTGCTGGAGATTATGTGAAGTTACCTCGGAAAACTTGTATTCATGGTGCCGTGTAGCCCACATTAGCTTGTCCAGCTCGGCCATTGTTGGCAGACTTTCCTCGTTCAGAATTAACTTCCTTAATTCTTTTCTCTGAGTGGCTTTTGTTCGAACAAAGTTGAAGTGTAGCTTGTAAAAGCTATCAGTTATTAGTCTGGGCTCTGGTATCACCAGAATCCCAATTCCATACACTGGTTGCTCTTTTAGAGAACCATTCAGCACACCAGTTTCATCAACAAACGCCGGACAAATCTGCATCCTGAGGTGCCTGTGATTTGCGTTTCGCGGATTATACGATATACATATTTGACCCTTTCCCTCTCTCCGCCCTATCATTCCCACGTCCTATCCCAACTCCACGGAGGACTCCCCCGCCCATGTCCCAAGATCTCAGCTACCTCCCCGTCCATCAGGCATCCCGCCTCATCCAGCGCGGCGACCTCTCCCCCGTCGACCTCACCCGCGCCTATCT
This sequence comes from SAR202 cluster bacterium, assembly GCA_016872285.1. Taxonomy (NCBI): domain Bacteria; kingdom Bacillati; phylum Chloroflexota; class Dehalococcoidia; species SAR202 cluster bacterium. The sequence goes on from VGZZ01000047.1 coordinate 9,537, forward strand.
GGACCGAATCCGCCGCCTCGACTCCAAGCTTAACCTCTACACAGTCCTCCTCCCTGAACAAGCTCTCGCCGAAGCCCGCGTCGCCGAGGCCGAAATTCTTCATGGCCGATACCGCGGCCCCCTCCACGGCATCCCCGTCGCCCACAAAGACCTCTTTGATATCAAAGGTGTCCGAACCACCGCCCAGTCTAAGGTCTACGAAAAGCGATTCGCCAAAGTCGACTCCACCGTCGCTGCCCGCCTGCGCAAGGCCGGCGCCATTCACCTCGGTAAGCTCGCCATGGGCGAATTTGCCGCCGGCAGCTCCAAGACCGCCCTCTTTGACACCCCCCACAATCCCTGGAATCTCACCCACTACACTGGCGGCTCCAGTGGCGGCTCCGCTGCCGCCGTTACTGCTGGCCTCTGCGCCGCATCCTACGGCACCGACACCGGCGGCTCCATCCGCAGCCCTTCCTCCTTCAACGGCGTCGTCGGCCTCAAGCCCACCTACGGTCGAGTCAGCCGGTACGGCGTCATCCCCCTCAGCTATTCCTGCGACCACTGTGGCCCCCTAACTCGCACCGCCCAGGACAACGCCATCATGCTTCAGGCCGTCGCTGGCCATGACCCCCTTGACCCCACCTCCAGTCCCTCCCCAGTCCCTGACTACCTCTCCACCCTCGACCAACCTCTCAAAGGTCTAAAAGTCGGCGTCCTTCGCGACTTCTACACCCAGCCCAAAGATTGGGTCGTCCCCGAAGTCCTCGATGCCGTCGACACCGCCATCGATGAGCTAAAACACCTCGGCTGCACCGTCCGCGATGTCAAAATTCCCTGCCTCCAGTACACCCGCATCGCCCACAACGTCATCATGATGTCGGAAGGTCTCACCTACCATGTCAAAAACCTCCGCGCCCAGCCCCAGAACTACGGCCCTCTCCTCCGCGCCCTCCTCCTTTCCTCCGCCGCCTTCTCCGCCGCCGATTATGTAAAGGCCCAGCAAGTCCGCGCCCAGGCCAAGATCGAATTCATGGAAGCCCTCCAGTCCGTCGACGTCCTCGTCTCCCCCACCGCCAACAACACCGCCCCCTTAATCCAGGACCCTGAGCCTATCGGCCTCTTCGCCGAAAAAAGCATGACCTCCCACTACGACCTCACCGGCCTCCCCGCCGTCACCCTGCGATGCGGCTTCTCGTCCAAGGGCCTCCCCATAGGCCTCCAAATCGCCGGCCGCCCCTTTGACGAAGCCACCATCCTCCGTGCTGCCCACCACTACCAGCAGGCCACCCCCTGGCACCACCGCTGCCCGCCCATCTAGCCCGGCTATCCAGCTGCTAATCATAATCCCTCTTGGCTTGTAAAAGTCTTCTCTGCGTCTTCTGAATGTTTGGCTAACGAACAGGACGCGCTAGATGTGGGGTGTCCCATCTGGTTCTCCCCCTTCGGCCTGGAAGGCGAAGGGGGAGCTAGACGCCGTCCTGAGTATGCCGAAGGAAGGGATTGTGGTTCCTTATTATCTCTTCCCCTTCCAGCAGGCTGTACTCAGTCCCGATGCAGTCGGGAAAGGGGATAAAGGGGATGGTATCCCGATTAAAAACAAGTCTAGCCTTTACATTCAAAGCTGCGACAACGGCGTCTCCGATTGAAAACAAGGCTGGGGGTTCATGCAATGTTATCTATCCCTACCTTACCGCAATAAAAAACAACCGCTTAAACTCCATCACCGTAGTCCCATCCGGCCTCCGAGAGTAAAACCCCCTCACCCTCGCCGCATACTCCTCCAGAAACTCCTTCGACTCCTTCTCGTCAAGCTGCGCCAGCAGCGGCCTCAAAAAGCTGCCCTTCGTCCACTCCACAATCGGGTCCTCCCCTTGCAGCACGTGGTAGTAAGTCGTCTCCCACATATCCACGCTGGCAGCACTACCCCTCAGCACATCGTAATAAGCCCCAGGCTCCAGAACAGGCCGCTTCAACAAGTGTGACTCTAGTTTGTCCCGCCACAGCCCCCTCTCCACCGTCTCCACGACGGTGGTATGCGTGGGTGCTCCAAAATTATTCGGCATCTGCACCGCCAGTGCGCCCTCAGGCTTGAGATAACCCAGTAATCGAGGGAAAAGCTCCTCATGGCCCCCCAGCCATTGGAATGCCGCATTGGAAAACAACAAATCGCATTGCTCATCGGGTTCCCAGGTGTTCAAATCTGCCCGCATCCAGGCAATCCCACCGCCCCGGCTTCGCGCCTGCGCCAGCATCTCAGACGAGCCGTCCACGCCCGTGACTCGCGCTAAGGGCCAGCGCCCCTTGAGTATCACGGTAGCGTTACCTGTACCGCAGCCCAGGTCGTAGACTACCGACGGCGCTTCTAGCGATATGCGCTCTATCAAGTCCATCGCCGGACGAAGCCGCTCGTTACCAAACCTAAGGTATTGTGTCGGGTCCCACGTTGTCATGGTTCCTCTCGACCAAGCGGCTTCCCCGGTGGCTCTTTCGTTGAGATGGGGCCACCGGGAACTGAATTCCCGGGCTTCATACTGCTACCCGGTTCCTTTTACCCTCCCCCGCCTCCCTGGAACACCACCGACGACGCGCTGCTCCCCACCACCTGTCCCCCGCCGCTATACGCGCCACCGCCGTAATCGTATCCACCACACCCCCCTTGGCGCCCGGCACTGACATTATTCGCGCGAACCCGCTGGCGTCTGTCGTGCCGCTGCCGCTGGTGCTGAAGCCATCCGTTCCATGCACCGTCACCGTTACATGGATCCCTGCCTCCCCGGGATTGACCCGCACGTCCACAACATACCCCTGGCCCTCGGAGGGATTGCTGGGCACACCCGTTACGAACACCGCCCGCTTGTGCTCAATCTTATCAATCGGATTTCTCGTCTCCGTCACAGTTTGCTTATAAAGCTCTATAAGGTCGTTTTTCTTCTCCGGTATGTCCGTGGCTGTATCCACAATATCCACGTAAAGCTTGAAACCGTCTACCCCCTTCTCCGTAACCCCCGTCACGTCCACAGGCAGCACCTTGTCCTTGGCGATGTCTGTCACAATTTTTGTGAGGTAATCCAGACTTAACTGCTGCTGAAAATCTGCCTGTTTCTTTTGTATCTCAATATCCGTCAGAGTGCTTCCGGGCATATCCCTGGCAATCTCCCTTATCTGAGTTGCCGTTGTCGCGGCTTTTTCGCTGGCCAGGAACAACATTACTCCACCGGCGACTATGGTTACCGGCAGTCCAAATGTTGCCGCTGTGGCAAACCCTGTTATATACAGTGCCGATCCCAACAGTCCCGCGCACCCGACTCCAAAAGTCCCGCCGCCGTATAGCAGCTTGCCCAGCTTCTCCGCCTCCATCGTGTTCTGCTCCACCGCCAGCCTGTACTGCGCCGACAGCTCGTTCCAGCGCTCTATCTTCGCGCGTCGCTCCTCGTCCGACTTTGTGTCCTTGACCAGCGACGCGCTTCCTGGCGGCTTGGGGGTCGGCGTCGGCCCCTGGCTCGGCCCCGGGGCGCTTCCTCCCCCTGACTCGGCCGCTTCAAACATCGGCGCGAATTTGGCCGCTATCATCCTGTCCAGCAGCACCAGGTCTTGGCTGGTGACGGTTATTGTAGTGTTCGTCGTCGGCTCCACACCCATAACAATCTTGGCCTCAGGGTCCTTGGTCAGACCCTCAATCGCCTGCTTCAAGTTGGTGATCTGGTTTAACAGCGCCGCTAGGTCCGTCTGCAAAGACGGCAACGCCACCTTGCCGTCAGACACCGCTGAAATGGCCGCCAGGTCCCCCTGGGTCTCCAGTAACGTATTCTTCATCCCCTCCAGATATGCCAGGTACATAGATCCCGGCGACAGCGATGACAACGGCAAGCCTTCAATAGTGAACCCCTCTACCGGATTCGATACCATTAGCCCTCCGGCCTGCGCCTGCCACGCCTGGACAGTCACCTTTCCCGACAGGCTTTCCACCGATTGGGGATTCACATACGGCGGCACTATCACGGACACCGAGTTCTCCCCTGCCTCAGCCGGCACTTCTGCCGCGAATGCGTCATTAAAGAATCGCACCGTGGCCACCTTCCCCGCCTCTAGTCTCCCGGACGGCATTTCCAGCAGGTCTCCCGGCATCAGGCTCATCTCTTTTAGTGTGATAGGCGCCGCCGGCTTCACACTAATCTGGTAAGTTCCCGTGCCTTCCCCGTCAGCCGCCCGCACCCGTGCGTAGTATGTCCCGGCTTCCAGTTTTCGAGATACTATCGTCGCCTTCCACGCCTCATCCAGCCCTTCCTCCCCCAGCAACAGGCCCGGCGAGTTCGGACCCCTCAGGTCCACCGTCACCTCCCCCAGCGTCCCTCCCGTGGCATAAAGGGCGTACGCGTCCGCCGACGTCACTTTGAAGCTGTGCCAGCTGCTCTTACCAGTTGCTGCAATCGTCCCCTGCAGCATGCTCCCATCCGCTGGCAGCGCGACGATCCCCAGGTCCGGCGCTGACACCACCGTCGGCTTGTTTACATCCGTAACCCGGGTTACAAAACTCTGAAACACCGTGCTCAACCCCGCCGGCGCCAGCCCCTCATACTCCGCAGCCGCCACAACCCCCTCCAACCTCATTTCATAGATTATCGCGCCCTTAATATCCACCAGTAGCGTCGCTGTCTGGAAGTCTTTGCCCCCCCGGTATCTGGCCCGTCAGCCTGTACACCTGCACCCCGTTCAGCACATCCATCGCCACCGTGCCGTTCTCCAGCTTCAACTTCCCGGCCAGCGCGTCCTCCCACGGCCCCACCTCCGACGCCTCCACCGCGTTTACCTCCCACTCCCCTGTCGTAGGGTCCAGGGTATAGTCCGCCACGTCCACCAGCCTGTTCTCAAAAGTTATGCTGACCTCTGTGCCTCCCTGCTTCAGCTTGATCGATGTCACGGTCCGAAGGTTCCCGCCAACCTTACCCGCTCCTTCCGAATGCACCGACAGGATTTCCTCTGTCGCTTCCTTGCTGGCCTTGACCAGCACATCCCCCGTCAGGCTATATCTGGTAGTCGAAGCCATGGCCGCGTTGACCTTGGACAGCAGTTCCAAAGCGCTGGGCGGCGCGGGCGTAGGAGTGGGCGTTGGCGTGGGTATAGGCGTAGGGGTAGCTGTTGGTGTCGGCGTGGCCGTGGGCGAGGGAGTGGGCGTGGCGGTCGCTGTCGGCGTGGCCAGAGCGGTGGCGGTCGGCGTTGACGTCGGCGCTGGTGTGGCCGTCGACCCGGAGTTGGTGCAGCTTGTGGCCGCCAGCGTCAGTACAAAAATTAATACAATTACTTGGAGCCTGAAGGTTCGGGACCCGAGCATTTAAATGCCTCCTGGATTGTCCCATCCCCCACACACCCCTCAAAAAGCGCCTCAGTCTAGCACCTTCATTCCTCGGAATACAAACAAATCCGCAACACAATTCCCATTAGGATGCCGCCATGATCTCCAAAACTGGCTCCTACCCCCATTTGACCCCCTCCCCCTCTCGGCCCTATCATTTCCCACGGCCCGCCTTCCGGCGCGCCCACCCCATACCCAGGAGCGCCCCCATGCGCCTCGACCCCGTCAGCCTGCCGGACTTAGAAGCCCGCGCTAGGGACTACATGCCCCACAACGTCTGGGACTTCGTTGCCGGCGCCTGCCAGGACGGCGTCACCCTCCGCCGCAACCGCGAAATGCTGGAGGCTATCTGCCTCCGGCCCCGCTTCCTTCGAGATGTCTCTAAGCGCGACATCTCCACCACCGTCCTCGGCCATAAAATCTCCTTCCCCGTCATGCTGGCCCCCGCCGGAGGCCACACCTTCGTCCACCCGGACGGCGAGCTCGCCTCCGCCAAAGCCGCGGGCGCCGCCGGCACTATCATGGGCCTCTCCACCTCCTCCACCTACAGCATCGAGGAGGTCGCCGCCGTAGCCACCGCCCCCCTCTTCTTCCAGCTTTACCACTGCGGCGAGGGCCTCTCCAAAATGCTCGTCCGCCGCGCCGAAGAAGCCGGCTACAAAGCTATCATGCTCACCGTTGACACCCCTCTGCCCTCCAGCAAGGAGGTTGACATCCGCAACCAGTGGGAGCGGCCCACCGGCGGCCACATGGGCAACTTCCGAGGCCACGACGCCAACAAGTACCTGCCTCCAGGCACCGAAATCTCCGACTTCTGGGAGCGTCCCCCCACTATCCCCTTCACCTTCGACCAGATCCCCTGGCTCAAGTCCCTCACGTCGCTGCCCCTGGTCATCAAAGGCATCCGTACCGGCGAAGACGCCGCCCAGTGCGTAGCACACGGTGCTGACGCCATACTCTGCTCTAACCACGGCGGTCGGCAGGTGGATGGCACCCTCTCCTCCATCGAGACCCTTCCCGAAATCGTCGACGCCGTGGACGGCAAGGCTGAGGTCTATTTCGACTCCGGCATCCGCCGCGGCAGCGATATCTTTAAAGCCCTCGCCCTCGGCGCCCGCGCCGTCTTTATAGGACGCCCCATCTTCTGGGGCCTCGCCGTCGATGGCGAGAAGGGCGTCCGCCGCGCCCTGGAAATTCTTCGCAAAGAGTTGGATGTGTGTATGGGCTACTGCGGCTACACCTCCCTCGACCAGCTCGACCCCGGCGCCCTCATCCTCCCCCCCGAAATGTCTGACGATGTCCCCGGCTACATCCAGGAACTCCGCGCCCTCGCATCCCTCCGCGATGACGGCATCCTCACCCAACCCGAATTCGACGCCAGAAAGAAACAACTCCTGAACTCGAACGGTCGATGACTCTTCCTATGAATTACCAATTTGCGAATCCAAGCAGGAGTCGTGTCACACGACATTTGCCCTGTTGCAATCAGGGGTGGTCTGCTTCCCTCTCCTCAGGTTCTCCCTCTTCTCCTACTGCAAAGGAGAAGGGGGAATTAGACGCCGTCCTGAGCCTGGCCGAAGGAGGGTGATGAGGTGATCCTATTTTTCTCTTCCCCTTCCAGCAGGCTGTACTCAGTCCCGATGCAGTCGGGAAAGGGGCCAGGGGATGGTATCCCGACTAGGCCAAGGCTAGTTTCTACAAGATCAGGAGACGCCTAACCCATGCGTCTCCTCCCCACCAGCCTCGCCGACTACGAGGCCCGCGCCCAAAAAGCCATCCCCCACGACATCTGGGGCTTCGTCTGGGGCGGCGCCCACGACATGCTCACCACCCGACGCAACCGCCAGGCCTTTGAAGACATCACCCTCCGGCCCCGCTTCCTCCGCGATGTCGTCAAGCGCGACCTCGCCACCACCATCCTCAGCCACAAAGTCAGCTTCCCCGTCATGCTCGCCCCCGCCGGCGGCCACACCTTCGTCCATCCCGATGGCGAATTGGCCTCCGCCCGCGCCGCGGGCGCCGCGGGCGCGATTATGGGCCTCTCCACCTCCTCCGACTACTCTATGGAGGAGGTCGCCGCCGTCGCCGCCAAGCCCCTCTTTTTCCAGCTTTACCACTGCGGCGAGGAGCTGACCACCATCCTCGTCCGGCGTGCCGAGGATTCCGGCTTCAAAGCGATTATGTTAACCGTCGACTGCCCGCTTCCCAGCCTTATGGAGATCAACGCCCGCGACGAGTTCCCCCTCCATCGAGGCGCCATCCTCGCCAATTTTAAAGACCCCGCCGTCCGAAAAATCCTCCCTAAAGGCCTCCACCTGCCCGATATGTGGGAGCGCCCTCGCACCATCCCCTTCACCTTCAAACAACTAGAATGGCTCCGCTCCCTCACTACCCTTCCGATAATCCTCAAAGGCGTCCGCACCGCCGAGGACGCCCGCATGGGCGTCGAATGCGGCGTTCAGGGCATCCTGGTCTCCAACCACGGCGGACGGCAGATCGACTCCACCCTTTCCTCCATCGAGACCCTTCCCGAAGTCGTCGATGCTGTCGGCGGCAAGGCGGAAGTCTATCTCGACTCCGGCATCCGTCGCGGCAGCGATGTTTTTAAAGCCCTCGCCCTCGGCGCCAAGGGCGTTTTCATCGGTCGGCCCATCTTCTGGGGCCTCGCTATCGACGGCGAAAACGGCGTCCGCGGCGTCCTAGAGACACTGCGAAAGGAGCTGGATCTCTGCATGGGCTACTGCGGCTTCAACCGGGTCCGTGACATCACCCCCGACTCCGTCACGCTGCCCCCTTACATGAAACGCCGCTTCCCCTCCTACATAAACGAGCTCCGCGCTTACGCCCTCCTAGTCAAGCAAGGAGCAATGACCAAAAAAGACTTCGCCGCCAAAAAGAAAGCCCTCCTCGGCCTCTAACTGCCCCTCCTCCATCAATCATTCAGCCTTCGCTGGAATCCAGCCCCTTTCCTCTCAGGGGTGGTAGTGTGGGGTGACACGTCATTTCGAGCGAAGTCGAGAAACCTCAACGTGCCGTCCGCTAGCTTTACCTGTCATTTAGTCAACCCAGGTGCCCCCCCCCAAGACATTGGCTAGGCAGGCCAAGGCTAAGTTACAAATAAAGCGCCGTCATCCTGAGACGCAGTCGAAGGATCTAATCGCCGTGTCCGCCGGTACACGCCATGCATTACTTCCACTTAATTCCTGCTAAGGGCAACCGAGGTTGCCTAGCCCTCCCTTCCAGCTCCCCTCTCCACCTTCAACGACCCCTCAGCACTAGCATCGCATGATTAAGAAGGGAGCCCACAAAAGGGGACTCCCCTCCTCTATAGCATTCTCATCCCGCCCCACCGTTATTACGGCGGTGGCGTCGGCTGCTGCCCCGGTGGCGGAGGCGGCGGAGGTTGTGGAGGCCCAGCCGGAGGTGGAGGCGGTGGCGCGCCTGTCGGGGGTGGCGGTGGAGGTGGTGCGCCCGTTGGTGGAGGCGGAGGTGGTGCGCCTGTCGGTGGAGGCGGAGGTGGTGCGCCTGTCGGTGGAGGCGGAGG
>VGZZ01000048.1 GCA_016872285.1 SAR202 cluster bacterium
TCGATTTCAAGGGCCAAAACACCTGTGCGCAGATTCGTATGACGCCTAACGGCAAGTTCCTTTACGCGCCCAACCGAGGGCACGACAGCATCGCGGGGTTTTCCGTGGATGCGGCGTCGGGGAGGCTGACGGCGGCGGGACATACGGCGGTGGAGCGGGTGCCCAGGGCGTTCAACATCGATACCGAGGGCAAATTTTTATACTCGGCGGGGTTGGAGACGGGTAGGATGGGGGCGTACCGGATAGACCAGGCCACGGGCAGGCTGGACCAGATAGGGATGTACGAGGTGGGCCAGCGGCCCATGTGGGTGCTGACGACGAGGCTAGGCAGCTAGGAACTGCTCCAGGTGGGTGGTGAGGCGGTCTTCTATCTCCCGGGCCATCTCCTTGCCGGCCTCGGCGGAGGCGTAGGTGGCATCGCCCAGGGCGCCATTGGCGGTGACCTCGTCGAAGTAGTTGGCGGTGATGATGTCGTTGGTCTTGGCGTCCATGCCGCCGCTGAAGGCAGGGCCGAGCATCTGGCCTTTGGCCAGGGCCTCGGTCTTGGCGATGTTGGGGGTGAGGTGCATGGCTAGCGAGGTCTCGATTTCGCAGGCGTGGCCGATGCGGGGCGAACGCTGGTATTTGTCGACGAGGGTGGGCGAGGGCCAGTGAAGGGCGTAGGCCACTTTAACGCCTAGCTCCTGCCGCAGCTTCCAGGTGATGACGTTGAGGGTAGCCATGTTGCCGCCGTGGCCGTTGAGTATGAAAAACTTCTGAAGTCCGTGCTTTTGCAGGCTGCCGACGACGTCGCGGAGGACTTCGATGAAGGTCTCGGGTCGGAGAGAGATGGTGCCGGGAAATCGCATATGGTGGGGCGAGACTCCGAAGGGCAGGGAGGGGGCGAGGATGGCGCGGGGGTAGAGGCGGCGGGCGAGGTTGCGGGCGCCGGCGGTAGCGAGGGCGATGTCCGAGCTTTCGGCGATGTTGGGGCCGTGCTGCTCGTTGGAGCCGGTGGGAATGATGGCGACCTCGACGGTCTTGAGGGCTTCTTTGACTTCGGGCCAGGACATCTCAGCCAGGACGAAGGCTTTGTCTGCCATGCCACACCTCCGCGTCGTCGGATGGCGGTATGGTAGCACCGCAATCACCCTGGGAAAAGCGGCCTTTCCCTATATGCGGGCCGACGCTATACTACGCCCATCTTTGTAGAGGCGTGGGCGCTGTGAAAAGCATAGAAATCGACCGCAAGAAGCGGCTCAAGGACCAGCCCAACAAGGGGCACAATCGATGGCATCCGGACGTGACGCCGGTGGTGGAGGCGGACCCGGGGGAGGAGGTGGTTATCCAGACCAAGGACGCGTCCGACGGGCAGATAACCTTCGGGGCGACGCTGAAGGAGATCGCCGGCATATCGAGGAAGGTAAGCCACCCGCTGACGGGGCCGGTGTATATCAAAGGCGCCAAGCCCGGAGATTTGCTGGAGATCGAATATCTGGACATACTGCCGGAGCCGACAGCGTTTACTCGATTCGTGCCCAACGTCGGTTTCTTGCGAGACCTGTACCCGGAGCCGTACCTGGCGCACTGGAGCATCAAGGACGGGTGGGCGAGGTCGAAGCAGCTTCCGGGGGTGCGGATACCCAACGGCTGTTTTATGGGCACGGCGGGGCTGGCGCCGTCGAGGAAGCAACTGGAGGAGTGGACGCGTCGAGAGGAGGAGCTGCTGAAGCGGGGAGGCCGCGTTATGCCGCCGGACCCGGAGGACGCGGTGCCGTCGGGTGGAAAGATTGCGAAAGAGGGGTTGCGGACGCTGCCGCCCCGGGAGAACTGCGGCAACGTCGATATCAAGCAGTTGACCAAGGGATCTCATCTATTTATCCCTGTGGCGGTGGACGGCGGGCTGTACTCGGTGGGGGATGGGCACTTCGCCCAGGGCGACGGCGAGGTGTGCATCACGGCGGTGGAGATGGGGATGACGGCGGCAGTGAAGTTCAAAGTGCACAAGGGCGAGGCGCAAAAGCTGGGCATCAAGTGGCCCCGGTTCTCGCACCCGGGCTACTTCATCGACCCCCAGTGGGCGGCGCCGCGCAAGTTCATCGCCACTATGGGGATGCCCGTGCGGGACGACGGCGGGAACGAGAGCGAAGACCTGACGCTGGCCTGCCGCAACGCCGTCGTAAGGATGATAGAGCTGCTGCAGGAGCGAGGGTGGACTCGCGAGCAGGCGTATATTATTTGCAGCGTGGCGGTGGACTTGAAGATAAGCAACGTGGTGGACTTGCCGAACGTGACGGTGTCGGCATTTTTGCCGGAGGATATTTTTGAGAAGTAACGAGCGTTGTGAAGGTCGGATGCTAAATAGGGTTCTGTAATCCCTACCGCACCCTGAAGGGTGCGGCATAGGCTTCGTCGGCAGCTCTGTTAACGAAATGAACGAGACCTAGTTGTACAAGAAGTTAGGAGGAATAATGACAACGACATCCCAGCCGCAGCAGCAGACGACGAACAGCAGGCCGACGTATCTGCCCACGGGCATTACGATGACGGCGCACCGGCCGGTTATCAAGGCGCGAAAGGGAATGATAACCAGCGCGCACTACGCGGCGTCGATGGCGGGACTGCGGATGTTCGTGCAGGGGGGCAACGCGGTGGACGCGGTGGTGGCGGCGGCGGCGGCGCTGAACGTGGTGGAGCCGTATATGTCGGGCATGGGCGGCATCGGGATGCTGGTGATGAGCCGATATCATGGCAAGGAGCGGAAGGCCTTCAACTTCACTGGCCTGGTGCCCCACAAAGCTGTGCCGGAAGCCTTCTCGCCGCAGACCCACAGCGTGGGGACTCGGTGCCCGCTGGTGCCGGGGAACCCGGCGGGGTGGCTGACGCTGCTGGAGAAGCACGGCAAGCTGTCGAGGTCGCAGGTGCTGACGCCGGCCATAGAGCTGGCGGAGGAAGGGTACGTGGTGTCGGAGCTGGACGCTAAGTTTTTTGAAGTCAACATGGCGAAGTTGGAGAAGTTCCCCACCACCAAGGCTGCGTACTACCCCCACGGGAGGCCACTGAAGGCGGGGGAGATACTGGTACAGAAGGACCTGGGGAGGAGCTTTCGCATACTGGCCGACAAGGGGTTGGACGGGTTCTATCGAGGGCCTATCGCCGAGGAAATCGAGCGGTTTATGAAGGCTAATGACGGCTTGATAGATAAGCAGGACTTGAGGGACTACAAGCCGGCGTGGGAAGAGCCCATCGCTATCAAGTACAAGGGCTTCGACATTATCACCAACGGCCCCAACTCCAATGCCTTCCAGGTGCTGGAGACGCTGAACATCCTGGAGTCTTTCGACGTGAGGGGCCTTGGGCACAACTCGGCGGACTACATCCACCTGGTGTCGGAGGCGATAAAGCTGGCGGCCACGGACCGCATCATGTTCGGCGGCGACCCGAATTTCATGGACGTGCCCATAAAGGGGTTGCTGTCGAAGACATATGCTCGAGACCAGCGGCTTCGGATAAACCACTATCGCGCATCGACGGTCATGGGCGAGCGGTACACCGACAACCCGCCTCCAGGCTCCTTCGTCGCCGGCAAGCCCGCGGCCTACACCAGCGGCGAGACCACCCACCTGGCGGCAGCGGACTCGGAGGGGACGGTGGTGAGCCTGACGCAGACGCTGGGGGCGGCGTTTGGATGCTCGGTGGTTATCGGTAATACTGGGTTTATTATGAACAATAACATCGATCTAATGGACATCAAGCCCGGAAGCGGCAGCAACTTGCTGGTTCAGCCTGGTAAGCGGCCAGGGAGCAACATGGCGCCAATCCAGGTCTTCAAGGACGGCAAGTTCCTGCTGTCCATAGGCACGCCAGGGAGCTACGGCATTCCCCAGACCACCACTCAGATGATATTGAACTACATCGAGTTTGGGATGAACCTGCAGGAAGCGCTGGAGGCGCCTCGGTTCCGGGTTATGGGCGGCGTTCAGATAAACATGGAGGACCGGATATCCAAGGCGACGCGGGACGACCTGGAGCGTCGAGGGCACAAGGTGGGGCTGCTGGGCGAGTGGACTAGCGAGGTCGGTGGCGGGCACGCGCTGTCGCTGGACCAGTCGACGGGGGTGTTGATGGGAGGGGCGGACCCTCGGCGGGACGGGTACGCGCTGGGGTTCTAGGTAGACCCCTATCCTGACCTTTCCACACATTGTGGAACAAATAGAGAGCGGGGGTAGGTGACAGTGATAAAGGATTGTGCTTCCAGGGTTTACCCCTCATCCTACGCCTTCTCCCACAAGGGGAGAAGGAATTTCCTCGGTGGTGGTCAATTTTTGTACACAACTCAAGCCTTATCTAGCGCTGGGCATACAGGGAAAGAATGAAGGTAGCGTTATGGACTTCAGGCTAAACGCCGAACAGCAAGAGGTGGTGTCGAGGGCGGAGCGGGTGGCCCGGGAGGGGCTGGCGCCTCGCGCGGCGGAGGTGGACGCCTCGGGCAAGCACCCCGTCGAAAGCCTGCGGGACCTGTGGAAGAACGGGCTGCTGGCGATGACGGCGCCCAAGAAATATGGTGGCCTGGGGCTGGACGTGCTGGCGTCGACCATGGTGCTGGAGAAGCTTTCGGCGGGCTGCACCAACACGGCCAACAGCTTCAACATGCACGCCACGGTGCTGCGGTACATCGACACCCTGGCATCGGACAAGCAGAAGGCGTTTTTCTATGGCGAGGTGGTGAAGGAGGGGAGGCTCATCGGGAGCTGGGGGAGCGAGCCGGCCAGCCACGGCGGGATAGGGATGAAGCGGACGACCATCGAGCCGTCGGGTGACGGGTATGTGATCAATGGCCTGAAGCACTTCAGCACCATGGCCGGAGCGTGCCAGTGGGCGATGGTGCATTGCAATTTCAAGAATTCTGACAACAAACGTATGCTGACCCACGCCATTGTGCCGACGGACTCGCCAGGGATAACCATCAGCCCCGAGTGGGACACGCTGGGGATGCGCGGGACGGTGAGCCCGGTAGTGACCTTCAAGGGCTGTCTCGTGAAGAAGGAGTGGGTGCTGGGCCAGCCCGGGAGCGGCGACAAGGCCGTCGGCGATATGCACAGCTTTACTCTGGGCGACGCGGCGGGATACTTGGGTACGGCCCAAGCGGCGCTGGACTATACCAAGGAGTTCGTGAAGAAGAACAGGTTTGACCCCGACCCGGCGCCTATGTCGCACAATCCGATTATTCAGCGGCACGTGGCCGAGATGGCGCTGTCGATTGAAGGGGCGCGGCTGATGCTGTACAAGGCGTGCTGCTTATTTGATGAATCGGACACTATCGGCAAGGCGATACTGACGGGGAAGGCGCGATGGCTGGCGGGGGGGGCGGCGCTGATGGTGACCAGCCGCGCGTTGCAGGTGTGCGGGGGCCGGACGGCGCACAAGCGATACCCGCTGGAGCGGCACTTCCGGGACGCGAGGACGGGGACGCTGATGCCGCCAGCGGCGGACAGATGCCTGGACATGGTGGGGAAGTCGGAGCTGGGGCTGGAGGAGATGCTGGAGGGGTTGAGGCATTCGACGCAGGCGTAGGGGGAGGGACGGGTAGCCCAAGAGACCAGGGCACATATCCCTTGACGCCTAGCGTAAAGCGCTATACAGTTCTATTGTGATTAAGTCCTTTAAGGACCAAGAGACGGAGAGGGTCTACCGTCGTCTGTATTCCAGGAAGTTTCCGCCTACTATCCAACGGACGGCCCTGCGGAAGCTACGGATGTTGAACAATGCGCGGTCGTTAGGGGACCTTCGGTCGCCTCCAGGAAATCGTTTGGAAAAGCTTTCAGCGAACCGCCAAGGGCAGCACTCAATCCGAATCAATGATCAATGGCGGATCTGCTTCGTCTGGACTCGGAGCGACGCGTTCGAGGTTGAGATTACAGATTATCACTAGGAGTTGTATACCATGGGAGAGCAAAAGATGGCCCCTGTCCACCCTGGGGAGGTGCTGCAGGAGGAGTTCTTGAAGCCCTTGGGTCTCAGCCAGCATAGACTGGCCTTAGACATTGGCGTTGACCCACGGCGCATCAATGAGATCGTTTTGGGGAGGCGGAGTGTGACTGCCGACACAGCGTTACGATTAGCACGCTATTTCGACACGTCACCAGAGTTTTGGCTTGGGCTTCAGGCCCAGTTCGACCTTGATGTTGAATCAGATAAGCTGGGCACCAGGTTGGAAAGAGAAGTTAAAGTGTACTCTGGTGCTCGTTGATGATTCTGGCGGGGTTAAGGCATTCCACGCAGGTGTAGGGGTGGCTGTAATAGTCTCAACTTCGGCGTAGACACCCTCTATCATCAGTGATCAGGACGAAACCAAGTGAGCAGTTGTGGAGCGGTATCTTGGACAGTACTCGAACCTTCTACGGCTCGACCTGGTACCCAGACTAAACAACTGCTGGCCGAACACTAGCTGGGGGGGGGGGGGGGGGGGGGGGCGGGGGGGCTGGTGCGTGGACAAGGACTGGCCTAAATCTTGGCGTTCTTTCCTTAGTGTCTTCACATTTTCGAGATTGATTTCCCTTGGGAACGTTTTGGCGCCAATTTCACCAACCCGCAAGTGAAGGGCTAAGGCAGTAATGAGAACCATTGCCCTTTGTTGGGCCGTAGGTGGCGATTGTTGCAAGAGCTGTATGAGGGTCTTTCCCAAAGTGAAGGCTCCCGCATGAGTTGGTACAGAAGAGTATCGATAAAACATCTCGTACTCCCTTACCCAACCATCGCCTAAGTCTTTGCACATCTTTTGCAGCTTTTTCCAAGCTCGAGCCGGTACAATGCCCAGCACTGCAGGCTGGGGATTTTGCTCTATCTCCTGCTGTAGCTGTTCTGCTTCTTCGTGCGTGAGTGGAATCCCTCCGTGTCTCAGGTATTGAGTCAGGCGTCCGTTGGCGTCCTTCTCAATGTAAGCTAGATTCACTGCAAGTTCGAAGAGAGAGCGTGTGAGAATCACCGCACTGTCCCAATGGTCGTTGTCCGAGTCCGAGAGTACTTTCACAGAATGCAACCGTTCATTTGCTTGGGCTAAAAAGAGCGTCACAACTGTTGGCCAAGGATCGCCATGCGGCAGATCAATATCTGAGGTAACCGCAAACACGCGGTTGGACAGGTCGACGGTTCTTTGCCAGATGTCTTGTGTGGCCAATTCTAACTACTCAACGGGTCGGTACACTCAAGTGAACGACTGAGAGGTAAAGGAACTGAGCAGGGCTCAGTAACCTCACACCTCCACAATCATCTCGATCTCAACGGCGGAGCCGCCGGGGAGGGTGGCGAGTCCGACGGCGGAGCGGGCGTGGCGGCCCTTGTCGCCGTAGAGCTCGACGAACAAGTCGGAGCAGCCGTTGATGACGGCGGGGGGTTGAGTAAAGTCGGGGGCGGAGTTGACCATGCCGAGGACTTTGACGATTCGCTTGACCTTGTCCAGGTCGCCGATTTCCTTTTTAAGGTTAGCCAGGAGGGCGAGGCCGCAGCTTTTGGCGGCTTGGTAGCCTTGCTCGACGGTCAGGTCTTTGCCTAACTTGCCGTCGAATCGCGAGCCGTCGGGCTTTTTTGGAGGTGACGCCGGCGAGGAAGATGAGATTACCGGTGCGGACGATGGGGACGTAGTTGCCGCCCGGCGGTGGAGGCGGAGGCAAGGTGATGCCCATCTGCTTGAGTTTGTCTTCGACTTTGGACATGGCGGGACTCCTTGAGGTTTGAGGGGATTATAAGGCCATCAGTGGGGTTTCACAAAAAGGGACCACGGAGGGGAATAACCAAAGGGATGTGGTCTAGCCTGACGGACGAGGCGTGCTAGCAGGGCTTCACCCTCACCTTAAATCCTCTCCCATCAAGGGAGAGGAAAGAAGAAGAGAGGCATCAGTCGGAATGTTGGCGGTTGACATATTCTTTGATGCGTCTAATACCAAATCGGCGTAATAGAGGCAGGAATAAGGTATGGGATGTTACCGAGGTGTTCCTTCCGGTCCTCTCCCCCCTTGAGGAGGAGAGTTAGAGAGGGGGGTCGGGGTCGAAGTGTGGTAGGGGAGGTCTCCCTGTCACCAACCGCAATTATGCGGCGCCACTTCCTCTCACAGCATAACCGCCGTCTCTAGACCGATTTGGTATAAGAGGGATATTGTCGCTACTGGGCTAGCCAGCCGCCGTCGACGACGAGTTCAGCGCCGGTAACGTAGGAGGACTCGTCGGAGGCGAGGTAGAGGCAGGTATAGGCCACCTCTTCGGCGTGGCCGCGTCGGCCCAGGGGGATTTGGGCGAGGGCCTGACGCTCGACGGCGGGGTCGGTGAAAATGCCGGCGGCCATGGGCGTGTCGATGGGGCCAGGGTGGACGGAGTTACAACGGATGCCGTCGCGGGCGTATTGAATGGCTATCGCCTTGGTGAGGGTGCGGACAGCGCCTTTGGAGGCGTTGTAGGCGGGATGGGTAAACCTGGAGCCGACGACGCCAAGCTGGGAGGACATATTGATGATGGAGCCGCCGCCGGCGCGTTTGAGGGTGGGGACGGCGGCCTTGACGCCGAGGAACACGCCTGACGAGTTCACGTCCATGATAAACCGCCACGCTTCCTCGGTCAGCTCGTTGCCGAACTGAGCGCCGCTGACGCCGGCGTTATTGACTAGGACGTTTAGCTTGCCGAATCGGCTCTCGGCCTCATACACGGCCTGCTGCCAGTCGTTCTCTTTTCGCACATCGAGCTTGAGGAATCGGGCGTTGCCTCCGGCCTTAGCTATGCTTTCAGCGACGGCGCGGCCTTCTGCTTCCAGCACGTCGGCGACGATGACGGCGGCGCCCTCCCGGGCGAAGAGGCGGGCCGTGGCCTCGCCGATGCCCCGGGCACTACCGCTGATAAGGGCGACTTTTCCATTTAAGCGCATGGTTGCATTTATTTAATCCGCTCGCACTTCGACAGGCTCAGTGTGAGCGGATGGAATTGCTACTGGGCGGTCCAGCCGCCGTCGATGACCAGCTCGCTGCCGGTGACGTAGGAGGACTCTTCGGAGGCAAGATATAACATGCCGTAGGCGATTTCCATGGGCTGACCGATGCGGCCCATGGGGACTTTGGACATGAGGCGGTTGAGGAAGGCGGGATCGGCGCGGCGGTGGGCGGTCATAGGGGTCTCGATGGGGCCCGGGTGGATGCTGTTGCATCGAATATTGTCGGCGGCGAACTGAATGGCGATGTTCTTGGCGAGAAGGCGGACGGCGCCCTTGGAGGCCTGGTAAGCGGCGTGGCTGGCGTCGCCGCCGACGAGGCCCAGCTGGGAGGAGGTAATGATGACGGAGCCGCCGCCGGCGCGTTTGATGGCGGGGAGGCCAGCCCTGGCGCCGAGGAAGACGCCGGTGGAGTTGACGTCCATGACCTTGTCCCAGTCGGAGCGGGTTATCTGGTCGATGCGGCCCTGGCTGGTGATGCCGGCGTTGAGGATAAGGACGTTGAGCTTGCCGAACTGGTCGGTGGCGGCCTTGACGGCCTTGGCCCAGTCCTCCTCCTTAGTCACGTCCATTTTAATATAGAGGGCGTTCTTGCCGGTCTTGTTGAGTTCGTCGGACAGCTTGCGGCCCTCGGCCTCCAGCAAGTCGGCCATGACCACCTTGGCGCCCTCCTGGACGAAGAGCCGGGCTGTGGCCTCGCCGATGCCTCGCGCGCCGCCGCTGATAAGGGCGACTTTGCCTTGAAGACGCATAGTGTCCTCCCTCTACCTCGTAAACTGAGGGGATGATACACCACGAACCGTAGAGTCAAAAGGGGAGAGTGACAGAAAGGAATTGTCAGAAAGAAAAGTTTCTGTATAATTAGGCGAGTTTTTGGGAGCGCCCGAAAACAAACGACTAGGGAGAAGAAGCACTTGGTGGAATTTGCGGACAAGACCCTAACCTGTTCGGACTGCGGGACCAGCTTTGTGTTCACTGCTGGCGAGCAACAGTTCTTTGCGTCGCGGGGGTTCTCCAACGAGCCCAAGCGCTGCCAGAACTGCCGCTCCTCTCGGCGCGCTCAGCGCGGCGCCCCGGCAGCCTCGGGCGGCGGCGACGGCAGCCGCTCCAGGGAGATGTTCAAGGTCACCTGTGCGGAATGCGGGAACGAGACCATGGTGCCCTTCCAGCCCAGGGGCGTTCGACCCGTATACTGCCAGGACTGCTTCAGCAAGCAGCGCTCTCGCAGCTTCTAGTTGCCAATCCACCGCGCCCCCGCCTCCAGGCTTTTGCCCTCCAGCCCAGGGAAGCTACCCCGCCGCCCCCTTTATAAGTTATCCTGTCTTCAATCTATTAGGCATGGCGCTCGACTAAATGAAATTCAAAGACCTTAGCGAATTTATCGCTTTTCTGGAGGGCAAGGGGCAGCTTAAGCGCATCAAGACTCCGGTGTCCTGGGACCTGGAGATAACGGAGATTTGCGACCGCGTCGTTAAAAAAGGCGGCCCGGCCCTATTGTTCGAAAACGTCCAGGGCTACGACATTCCGGTCCTCATTAACATGTACGGCACTCAGCAGCGCATGGCCTGGGCTTTGGGCGCGGATAGCCTCGATGACGTGGTGGGACGGGTGAACGACATGCTGGGCCTGATGCAGGGGCCGCCGCAGGGCATCATGGAAAAGATGAAGGCCTTGGGGCAACTTATGAAGGTGGCGTCCTACCAGCCAAAGACAGTGCGCAGCGCGCCCTGCCAGGAGGTGGTGCTGGAAGGGGACCAGGTCGATCTGTTCAAGCTGCCGATTCCCAAGTGCTGGCCCATGGACGGCGGGCGGTATATCACACTGCCGCTGGTTATCACCAAGGACCCAAACACGGGCACTCGAAACATGGGGATGTACCGAATCCAGGTGTACGACAAGAACACCTGCGGCATGCACTGGCAGACCCAGAAGGTCGGCACCAAACACTATCGAGAGAGTAAGGAGCGGAAGCGTGATAGGTTGGACGTGGCGGTAGCCCTGGGCGGCGACCCGGCGACGATCTGGACGGGGTCGGCGCCGCTGCCGCCGGAGATGGACGAGGCCATGGTAGCGGGGTTCCTCCGGGGCGAGGGCATTGAGATGGTCAAGGCTAAGACGGTGGATATCGAAGTGCCGGCGCAGGCGGAGATTGTGCTGGAGGGCTACGTCACGCCCGGCGACGAGCGCACCGAGGGGCCTTTTGGCGACCACACTGGCTACTACTCTATGCCCGACACCTACCCTGTGTTCCACGTTACCTGCATTACGCGACGGCGCAAACCCATCTACCCCACCATTATCGTCGGCAGGCCGCCCATGGAAGACTACTACATGGGCAAGGTCACCGAGCGCGTGTTTCTGCCCATCATCAAAATGGTGGTGCCGGAGGTGGTTGACATAAACATGCCTGCCGAGGGCGTGTTCCATAACCTGGTCATAATATCGGTTAAGAAGGACTACCCGGGGCAGGCACGAAAAGCTATCTATGCGCTGTGGGGCCTGGGCCTCATGTCGCTGGCCAAAGCTATCATCGCCGTCGACCACCACGTCAACGTCCAAGACTTATCCGAAGTGGCGTGGCGCGTGACCAACAATCTCGACCCCCAGCGAGACATCTTCTTCGCCAGCGGGCCGATTGACGACTTAGACCATGCCTCGCCGACGGCGCACTTCGGCAGCAAAGTAGGCATCGACGCCACCACCAAAATCGCCGGCGAGGGCCACCCCCGCCAGTGGCCTCCGGACATCGTCATGTCGCCGGAGATAAAGGCGATGGTCGATAAGAAGTGGCGGGACTACGGCCTCTAGCCTGGCTTGATGTCCTTCCCCTGCTCCAGGGCCGTGAGTATGGCCTGGACTAATTCGCGGGCCGACTCCGGCGTCAGCTCCACCGCCACCCGCGCCCCAGGCCCCGCCTTCTCGTCGACGAAGTCGATGTTCAAGGAGTGGTCCAGTGGCACGTGAAAGGGGTGGTCGTAGGAGACGTTGACGTGGGAGAGCTTAAACCAGCCGTCGGCGCCTTTGCCGCTGCCTGTGACAGCCGCCCGCTGGCAAATCATGGTGCACATGGCTTGATTTTATCTCCTGGCCTGGCGGGCTTACTTGCTCAGGTGCTTGCCGAAGAAGGCGAAGGTCTTGCTCCAGGCGTCTACCGCGGCCTCCTGCCGGTAAGCGGGGCGGTCGTAGTACCAGAAGCCGTGGCCGGCCTTGGGGTACATGTGGAACTCGTACTGCTTCTTGTGCTTCTTCAGTTCCTCTTCGTGCTGTTTTACCTGGGCGGGCGTGGGGCTCTGGTCCTCCTCGCCGAAGAGGCCCAGCAGTGGGCAAGAGAGGTCCTTGGTGTAGTCGATGGGGGCCACGGGCTGCTGCTGCGTGAGCTTGCTCTTATCGGCCACCACCACGTTGCCGCCCCAGCAGTCGACGGCGGCGTTGAAGGCCTTGGTGCGGCAGGCGGCCAGGAAGGTGTTGCGCCCGCCGGAGCAGGTGCCGACGACGCCCACCTTGCCGTTGAGATATGGCAGGGACCGCAGGTGTTTGGCCGCGCCTTCGGTATCGCCGACCATCTGCTCGTCGGGGATGCCGCCGGCGGCGCGGACCTTGGCGGCCACGTCTTCGGGCACGCCATGGCCGGTGCGGTAGTAGAGGTTATGGCTAATGGCGACGTAGCCGTGGTGGGCGAAGTTGCGAGTGAAGGTCCTGTAAAGCTCGTCCCAGCCGGGCATGTGGTGGATGAGGACCACGCCTGGAAAGGGGCCGCTGCCTGATGGGCGGGCGAGGTAGGCGTTGATGGTGTCGCCCTTGTGGCCCTTGATGTTTACCGTCTCTGCAATCATGCCTTCTTTCATATCGGTGGAATATTTATGCATCGTCTTCCTTCTTACGGTGCGCTGATAGGTGCAAGATTCATCCTTGGGAGGATTTTTGTCAAGCGGCTGCAACCGCAACTGGTCTTTTATGCACTAATGTCATAAGTTTGCAGTGTCTACATGTAAGGAAGTGAGAGCTTGAAGGGTGTAATATAGCCGAGAAAATTAAGAGCAGTTGCATCCACAGCAGGTTTTCCCTCCACCATCTAATGACAAGAAACAGAGTAACCATTGGCACGGTGTCATTGCTCAGCATAATCTTTAGCATATATGCGCTATTGTTTGTAGAAATCCCCTGGACAAACAAAGACTCTCTGAACTACGTAGGCTTATTCATTTCTTCTATACTTACAGGTGCAACTCTTGTAATCTCAGGACCCGGTCAAGCTCTCATCATAGCGGCTGGTAAATCTTTTAATCCAATTATTGCGGGACTTGTAGGAGGTTCTGGTCTTGCCTTGGGTGAGACTTCGGGTTTTCTACTTGGTCGATCCCTGGGTAGAAAGCCAGACAGTGCTCCGATCACGTCAGGAATCGTTTCTAGGATTACCAGCGTTGCGTTGATGAGATGGAGATGGTTGTTTATAATCCTCCTTGCTCTGATTCCGAATCCTTTTTTGATATCGTCGGAATAGGATGTGGATATACAGGAGTCAAGTTCTCGAGCTATTTTATTCCAACCCTTATTGGAAAGGTTGGGCGTGGTATGCTCTTATCCTACTTGGGATGGGAGCTCTTGAGTTAGTATCCAGACAATGATTTTATGAGTACAGTTAATAATACTCAAGGCACAAAAGGATTGCAGAGTTCCCGAGCTCTTTCTACGACATCTCCCAAGGCACAAGTGCTTATTTTTATTGTGGTTGTAGCTGTATTCAACTTCTTAATTCTGTGCTTAGGTCCAGAAAAGCTTAATGAGAAGCAAACGGTTGTGCTGGCGATAGTTTTGCTTTATACCGCTTTGGGTTGGGGATTTAGAACAGTGGCTGAAAGGTCCAATATCTAATATTGAATATCAAGAACCAGCATTTCTAACACTTATGATTCTTGAAAGGAAGTATCAGATTTTGGCTTCTCTTCTTACTGGTTCCAAACTCCACCTCTTCGCATCCGCTATACGCGTCGAGCACACGCTGTTTGCGCTGCCCTTTGCGTACATAGGCATGTTTTTGGCGGCGGACGGCTGGCCGGGGTGGGACAAGTTCATCTGGATAACAGTGGCGATGGCGGGGGCGCGCACAGTGGCGATGGCGGCTAATCGTGTCGTTCATCAGAAGGAGGACGCCGCCAACCCTCGCACGGCGGGGCGGCACCTGCCGAGGGGCCTACTGGGTAAGCGCGAAATGATAGCCGCCATGGTGGTGTCGGTGGCTGTGTTTTTCTTCGTGGCCTCGCAGTTGAACAACCTGGCGCTGGCGTTGGCGCCGGTGGCCCTGGCCGCTATGGTCTTGTACAACTACGCCAAGTATTTCACCTGGCTCTGCCATCTGATACTCGGCTGGACCGACGCCATCGCTCCCGCCGGGGCGTGGATAGGCGTGACGGGCAGCCTGGACCCCGAGGCAGTGGTGCTGGCGGCGGGCGTGGCGCTGTGGATAGGCGGCTTCGATGTTATCTACGCTTGCATGGACTATGACTTCGACAAGTCCTACGGGACCCATTCGATACCGAGGCAGTTCGGCATTCCGGGGGCGCTGCTGTGGGCCAAGGTTATGCATCTAGGGGCGTCGGCGGCGCTGCTGGCCGTCGGAATTATGCTAGAGCTAAACGCTTTCTACTACGCCGCGTGGGTTGGGGCATCGGCCCTGCTGGTGTACCAGAACGCCATCGTTAAGCCTAACGACCTATCGAGGGCTAACGTGGCGGCGCTGAAGATCAACACCTACGTGGGCTTGATACTGCTGGCGGGCGTAAGCCTGGCGGTGTTCCTGTGAAGCCTGTAGTGGTAGGCATATCGGGGGCCAGCGGCGCAGTGATGGCGCGGCGGACTGTGGACGCGCTCCTGGAACGGCGGGTGCCGACGGCGCTGGTAATCACCAACAACGCCAAGCTGGTGTGGCAGCAGGAGTTAGACATATCGCTAAACGAATGTCTGGCGGCGTGGCGGGAGGACCCGAATTTTACCGACTACGGCCTGTACGAGATGGCGGCACCTATCGCCAGCGGCACATACCCGACGGGCGGCATGGTTATTGTGCCGTGCAGCATGACCACAGTGGCGTCGCTGGCCCACGGCGTCGCCAACAACCTGCTGCTACGGGCCGCCGACGTATGTATTAAAGAGAAGCGGCGGCTGGTGATAGTCCCTCGCGAGACTCCTCTCCATGCTGTGCATCTCGAAAACATGGCTACGCTGGCGAGGCTGGGGGCCGTGGTGCTGCCGCCGGAGCCGCCCTTCTACCTTCAGCCTCATACCGTGGACGACATCGTCGATTTTGTGGTGGGGCGGATACTGGTGGCCCTGGGGGTGGAGGAGTCGCTGCCGCCGCGGCACCAGTACAAGGGCGAGGGGGCCTAGGGGCGCGAATGGTTGAGCTGCGGGGCGACGAGAAGCGCCGCTACGTGGGCGAGATGTTCACCCGCATCTCGCCTCGATACGACCTGATGAACGCCGTCATGACCTTTGGCATGGACCGCAGGTGGCGTCGAGCGGCGGCGAGGCAGGCGATGACGGGGTTGGAGGGGCCGGCCCTGGACGTGGCGACGGGCACGGGCGACCTGGCGCTGGAGCTGTCGAGAACTCAAGGGGTCACGTCGGTGGTGGGGGTTGACCTGCTGGAGCCGATGGTGTCGCGGGCGGCGCGGAAGCAGGCGAGGAAACGCACCCACGCTTCCGTCGATTTCATGGTCGGCGACGCGCTGTCGCTGCCCTTTCCGAAAGACACCTTCGCCTGCGTGACGTCGGGCTTTGCGCTGCGGAACGTGCCGGACCTGGAGGGGGCGCTGCGGGAGATGATGCGGGTGGTGAGGCCAGGCGGCCGGGTGCTGTCCTTGGAGACGCTGCCGGCTGAGGGTGGGATTTTCAGGCCCATAGTGCGGTTGTATTTCAACACGGCGGTGCCGTTTTTGGGGTCGCTGGTGGCGGGGGACGGAGCGGCGTACAGCTACTTGTCGAAGTCGATGGGAAGGTTCCTGTCATCGGTGGCGTTGGAGAAGATGTATCGGGACGTGGGGTTTAGGGACGTGGGGCGGAGGCCGCTGGCGATGGGGTCAGTGCATCTGCATTGGGGCGTCAAGGGCTAGCCTTGGGGTTTAGACGCTGGGGCTTTTGGCGGGTAGCGGCGTGGGTACCGTTACTGTCGTGGGTCGGCATGATCTTCTACTTGTCATCGCAGAGCCGTCCGCCGGGGGCTGAGTCCGTTAACTGGATTCCCACCAGCTATGAGGACATCGTGATACATTTCTGCCTTTACTTTATGCTGGGCGTTTTTCTGTTTATCGCGGTCAAGTCAGTAGGCCGGCATAAGCCCAATCCGTTTCAAGTCCTTGCCCTGGCCGCCGCGTCGGTCCTTATAGGAGCCGCCGACGAGATATATCAGAGCTTTGTGCCCGGTCGAGTGAGTTCTATTGCAGACTGGCTTGCCGACTCGGCAGGAGGAACGTCGGCCATAGCGCTCCTCTCGTGGGCATGGCCCCTTACGAAGCTCAAGATGGCGAGGCAAGGTTAGGCGGCCAGCTTTACCTTGTCGACGATGCGGGGTGGACTAGATAGGGTGCGGTGGACGGGGCATCGCTGCGCGATTTCCAGGAGGCGCTGGATCTGGTCTTCGTCCAGCGGGCCCTTGAGGGAGATGTGGCGGTTGAAGGTGTCGGCGGGACCGGTTTCAGGGCTGGCCTTTTCGCGGGTAAGCTCCACCTTCACGGCTTCGAGGGGCCAGCCCTTTCGGCGAGCGTAAAGAAGAAGAGTCATGGAGGTGCAGGTGCCGAGGGCGGCCAGCAGCAGGTCGTGGGGGCTGGGGCCGAGGCCGTCGCCGACACCGGGCGGCTCGTCGCCGATGAGGCTGTGGCCGTTGGTGGTGATGACTTGCTGAAGGTTGCGATAGCTCTCCACCGTTACTTTTTCCATGGGGTGCTCCTGATGGTTAGACAAATCTTAGCCTATCGTGTTAGGGCCCTTGAGGGCAATTCCATCGGAGGTATCGCAGAGTTGGACTACCAAGCCAGACTAGTCTGGTTTTGTATTAGCGCCTCCGATGGACACAATCCAATGGTATAAATCTGCGGTGGTCCTTGAGCGGGAGACGCAGAAGACACCGATACGCAACGAAAAACGTCTTGACAGCAGGATGGGGTGACCATAAGATTCTTTATGATTAAAAAGTAAATAGACGCGTACCCTTCTTATCGAGACAGGCAGAGGGAACGGCCCGATGAAGCCTGGCAACCGGTCCCGAGAAATCGGGATGTCGGTGCCAATTCCGACGTCCTTCCATTGAAGGACGACAGATGAGGGGGGCTCAGACTTTATGAATGAGCTTCCCTTATGGGGAGCTTTTTATTTTATGAGAGGAAAGGACTATTGGCGGAAATAGAAGCCATACAGTGGAGCGGCGACAAACTGAAGCTCCTGGATCAGACCAAGCTACCCCACCAGACGGTGGTGTTGGAGCTTCAGGACTACCGGCAGGTGGTAAAGGCTATTCGAGAGATGCAAGTGCGGGGCGCGCCTGCTTTGGGCGTCACAGCCGCCTATGGTTTAGCCTTGGCGGCGCGGGAGTTGAGCGCAGGCCAGAGCAAAGATTTCTTATCCAGGCTTTGCAAGGCTGCCAACGAAATCATTGCGGCACGGCCCACGGCGGTGAACGTGGCGTGGGCCGTTACGCGGTTGATGGCGATGGCGGAATCGACTGTCGTTCCTAGAGATGCGGCATCGAGGCTGCTAGACGAGGCCCAGGCTATGGAGTCGCGAGACAAGGAGATAAACCGTCGCATGGGGAAGCATGGCGCGACCTTGCTGGCTAAAGCGGCGGGCGTCATGACCCACTGCAACACCGGCGCGCTGGCGACGGCGGGTTACGGGACCGCCCTGGGTGTGATACGAGCGGCGTGGGAAGGCGGGCACAGATTTAAGGTATTTCATACGGAGACACGTCCTTTTCTGCAGGGCGCTCGCCTCACGGCCTGGGAACTAGTGCAATTGGGCATACCCGCCACTATGGTAGTGGACTCGGC
>VGZZ01000049.1 GCA_016872285.1 SAR202 cluster bacterium
GGCCCCCAATTACGACTTCCGTGGCTTCTACACCTCCCTTTTGGAGCAGCACATGAAGATGGACTCCAAGTCCGTCGTCGGCGGCGCTTTCGAGCAGCTCCCCTTTATCAGAAAGTAAACTAGCCGCACACGACGGTTAAGCTCTCCTTAGAGCTAAAGTAACATTGAGCGGGCCGCCCTACTTTGACAGGGCGGCCCGCTTTTATGTATATAAGTACTGCAGTTTTCGGACATGACAGACCAGGAGAATTAGAGTATGCCAGTAACCACAATTGCAGCAGGCCGAGCGTTCACGTACGTGAGCAACATCGGCAAGATATCGCGTTCAGCCCTAGGCTTTCGCCATCCCATAGGGCTGGCCCGCGGCGCCAACGACGTCCTTTACGTTGGAAACTGGGGAGACGAGCCTCAGCCCAACTGCCGCATCACCAAGTGCGTCGTTGGGACGCAGGACTGGATAATGGACATAGGCCAGGCGGGCAGCGGAGAAGGCCAATTCCTATGGCCTGGCGGGCTGGTGGCGGATAAGAACGAAGTCCTCTATGTCACCGACCAGGCCAACAATAAGATCGTCGGGTATAGCAAGGACGGCAAATACGTGGCGCAGTGGGGCAAGGGCGGTTCGGGGGACGGGGAGTTTTCCGGTCCCAGCGGCATCGCCGTCGATAAGAACGACAACTTCTGGATAGTAGACACTCGGAACCATCGAGTGCAGAAGTTCAACAAGAGCGGTAAATTTCTGTCCAAGTTCGGCGTCCATGGAAACCTCAACGGCCAGCTAAACATGCCCTGGGGTATCGCTCTGGACAAGGACACGAATGTTTATGTAGCGGACTGGGGCAACAGCCGCGTGCAGAAGTTCAGCCCTGAAGGCAAGTACCTGATGACCTTCGGCAAACCTGGCAAGGGTAAGGGCGAGATTGACCACCCCAGCGCTGTCTTTGTTGATCAGGATGGCGACGTATACGTGGCCGACTGGGGCAACAACCGCGTGGTCATCTTCGAAGCTGATGGCACTTACCTGACTACTCTCCTAGGCGACGCCAACACCCTTTCGGTGTGGGCCAAGATGGGTGTAGACGCAAACCCTGACGTCAAGAAGGCGTTGGAACGCGCTGACCTGGAGCCTATGTGGCGCCTGTGGCGTCCCGCCGCCATTCTGGTGGACGACCAGCATCGGGTCTTCATAGCCGAGGCGCAGCACATGCGTGTCCAAATATACAAGAAGGACCCAAAGCACCAGGAAGCCCAGTTCACCCTGTAGAGCAAATCGCACGAATAAGCAGCGCCCCGACAAGTTGGGGCGCTGCACTTTCCATGGGGCAAGTTGACACCCATGCAGCGTTCCCGAATATAATGCCCCCATCTGCAGAAAAGGAGGCCACTATGGCTGAGTCATTTGTATCTTACTTTAACGGCGAATGGATACCGACGGAAGAGTGCAAAATCTCACTGGACGATCGGGGCTTCCGCCTCGGCGATGCGGTGTTTGAGGTAGACAGGACGTTCAACGGCAAAATCTTTGACCTGGACGGCCACCTAGACCGCCTCATGCGCTCCCTCAAAGTTACTCGAATAGATCCCGGGCTATCCCGACAGGAGATGGCTGATATCAGCTACGAGGTGGTGAAGCGGAACTGGGGAAAGGTCCCTCGGGGCAGCGACATGACGGTACGGCAGGTCATCACTCGAGGCCACGGCTTCAACGTAGTTGATGCCAACAACTCTAAGCAACCTACGGTGTTCATAGGCGGCGCGGCGATGAACTTCAAGCGCTACGCACACCTGTACAAAGAAGGCGCCCACGTAGTATTCGCGCGCACTCGCACATATCACCCGGACTCACTGGACCCCAAGGTCAAGCACCAGAGCCGCATGAACTTTGTGCTGGCGGACCTGGAGGCCACGGACGTTGACCCTAAAGCCTGGCCTGTGCTTCTGGATCTGGACGGGAACATTGCGGAGGGCACCGGTTTTAACTTCTGGATTGTGAAGGATGGCGTCATCAAGACAGCCGGCGACCGCGCAATTCTCCAGGGCATCTCCCGCAATGCCATCACCAAGCTGGCCAAGAACCTGGGCATTCCCATTGAGTTCGAGGACTTCCAGCTTTACGACGCCTATAACGCCGACGAGGCTTTTGTGTCCGGCACCAGCCACTGCCTGCTGCCGGTGTCGAAGCTAGACAACCGACCGCTGGACGGCCCCACACCAGGCCCCGTGGTCAAGCAGCTTCTGGCCGCCTGGAGCGAGACGGTGGGCGTGGACATCATCGGCCAAGCCAGGAAGCAGGCCGGCATAGGCAGTTAGGGCCGGCAATTAACAATCGGAGAAGGTTTATAAGGCCCTCCGAACGGTTCGGGGGGCCTTATATTGCGAAACCACTTAGAACATAGGGAGGGACCATGATTAGAAAGATGGACTTCGGAAAGACAGGCATGAAAGTAACCCAGTTGGGTTACGGGGCCCTGGAGGTCCGGGGCGTCGCGTCTGAGGACCCTCGCGCTCGAATGCCCAGCGAGGAACATGCCGGACGTATCCTTAACGCAGTGCTGGACTCCGGCATCAACTTCATCGACACCGCCTGGTGCTATGGGCGCAGCGAAGAGATGATGGGCAAGTTCATATCGAAGCGCCGCAAGGAGTACTTCCTGGCGGCCAAGACCGGCCACGGCCATTGCAGCGCCGGTAAGTACGCTTCTTACAAGAAGCAGGACTTGATCGACTGCTTCGATGAGAGCCTGCGGAACCTCAAGACTGACTACGTGGACTTCCTGCAGCTCCACAACCCTACCGCAGAGGACGTGCAGATGGAGGGCGCCATTGAGCAGATGCAGAAGTTCAAGCAGCAGGGCAAGGCGCGATTCATCGGCGCGTCCAGCGTGATACCGCACCTGGACAAGCACCTGGCTACCGGCGCGTGGCAGGGTTTCCAGCTCCCATACTCGGCGCTGGAGCCTGAGCACCACGACATGCTGACCAAACTGTCCAAGGCCGGCTGCGGGACGGTTATTCGCGGCGGGGTGGCGAAGGGGGAGCCGGAGTCCAAGGCGGCGCTGGAGGCCCGGCGGTTCAGCGTCGGCGGGAAGCGATGGGACATCTTCGAGCAGACGAAGCTGGACGAGCTTAGGGGCGAGGGCGAGAGCCGGACCGCCTTCCTGCTGCGTTTCACCATGTCCCACCCCCATGTGCACACAACGATTGTCGGCACGCAGAACCCGGACCACCTGAAGGAGAACGTGGCCGCCGCTGAGAAGGGGCCGCTACCCAAGAAGACCTACGATGAGGCGAAAAAGCGCCTGGCTAATATAGGGCTGAAGCACGGCGGGTAGACTCTAGACTTTTGACTATATGAGGGCCGTCCGCCGAGACGGACGGCCCTTTACTTTTAGGAAATCTTCAGCACTTTTACATCCACCCCAGTGAGCACCGCCAGCACAGGCTCAACCAACTCCTCAGCCCGCTTTTTTAACGCTAAGCGGTCTAGAGTCCCTACTGGATGCGTTGTGTATATCGTTGGGAACTCGGGGGCGCCCCACATTTTAGCCATGGCCTGGCCGGTAGTGCGAAAGCGGTCGGTGCAGATGACCGCGGCCGGTATTCCGGCCTTTTCCACATGAATCCCATCGTGCACACTGCACGCGCTGCAGGACCCTCAATCGCCGATGGCGACGATGGCGAAGTCGCACTTTTTCGCCATGTCGGTTACAGCCTTGGGGTCGGCGGGTTTGGAGGCGGAGGGCTTGCGATGGTACATCTCCAAACGCACTTCATATCGGCCCTTCAGAAGCGCCGCCAGGTCTTCCAGAAGCTCTTTGGCGTTGGTCTTGCTGTCGTCAATCATGCCTAGCCGCTTGCCCCGCAGGTCGCGAAGCCTGGGCGCGCCTTTGAAGCTGGCTGACATGGGCTGCGTAGTAGGGTCTACCAACAGATACTTTCCCATCTTTTGTGCGCCTCCTATCGGGCGGAGCGTTTGATAACTTTGGTAACCGCCACCGACGAAACCTTTGGCCCCCAGCTAGGAATCACCGCCATGTGGGAGACCTCTTCGCCGCCAGCGTACACCACCAGTATATCCTCCGGTGAGGCCACCAGCGGCAGATACTTTGACTCGTCTCCAGCCTGCACCGGGCCGGGCAGCCCGCCCGCGCGTTTGATGTCCGCAGCGGAGCGCCGCAGCCTGGGGTGGAGACTACGGCAGACATCGTCCTTACTCCAGCCCTTCCATACCTGGCTGTCGCCGGCGAAGATCACCGCTACCTGACCCTGCCTGATGAGTGACGACGAAGTATCGCCCACGGAGCCTGAGGTGGACATGGAGGAGCCGAGGGTGGATATGGTGTCGGCGGCGGCGTAGAGCATAGTTTCGGGGTCTGGGGTCGCCCGCACCTGTCTTGGCCCTTCCGCGGCGAAGACGGTCACAGCGCTTTCATCCCTCTTGAATCCCCGCTCCACGTGGAGGGGAGTCCAATGGGTCTGGGCCTCGTTTTCTCCGATGCAGTAGCTATACTTGCCTGGATGCCCCAGGACGGTGCGGTCGAAGAGGCCGGGGACGGCGGCGCAGGTGTTCATTAAAATCAATCGCACCGCTCTTCCGATGGTGGCGTTGGCGCGGTTGCCCGGGCCGAAGAGATTGTTACGAGAGTTGATGTCCAACTCTTTTACTATCGGCCCGTTGACGATGACCAGAATACCCGCGCCGCCCAGGCTGGATGAGGGGCCGATGAGGTTAAAGGCGGGGTCCAGGATGGCCTCACACACAGCCAGCACGACGGGAAAGTATTCCGGCTTGCACCCGGCCATGATGGCGTTGGCGGCGACCTTGCCCACCGTAACCTCGCGGCGGCGCTCCGCCAGGAGGCCTATCACTTCATCGGCGGGCCTGGCCGCATAGGCTAGAAACTCTTCCACCCTTTCCACCGTCGGAGGCACGACGGGTAGACCATCGGTCCAGCCCAAGGCATAACACCGCTCGATGGCGTCCACCGCGTCTTTCCATTCGGTCTCAAGGGTATTCAACAATTTAAACCAGCCCCTCCTGTGCCTGAGTATCAACCTCCCTCGCCAGCCTGCCCACCCGCCCGCGTTATTGGCGCTCGCCAATACTTTCTGGTCAAGTCCTGCTCAAGGAACTATATGCGCGATCAGCGCTCGCGCCCCGTAGCCATCTATCACTTCTACAACATGTTTCCCGGGGCCTGCTGTCACGGGAACTTGGAAGGTGAACTTTATTTCGCCGTTCGAAAGGGTCACCGACGTCGCCAAATGATTTGCATCGTACCACAGATACGCAGTGGTGTTTGGGTGTAGACCCTCAATGACAATGGTCACCTGGCTGCCAGCCTGGCTGGACTGTTGGTCAATAAATATCGTTGTTCCTGCAGTAGGAGCTACGTGTCCGTAAGAAGGAGTGGGCGTGACGGTGCCGACGAACGGAGTTGGGGTCGGTGCGGGCGTTGGGGTAGGGATTAAGGTTGTCGGCGTAACAGGCGTAGGTGTCACGAAGACCCAGGGAGTTGGGGCATTAGGATTTACCCCGGATGAGCAGTAGTAATACGGGTTCAGGTCCTGGGCTGGATCGTTGGTGAGGGGCTCTAAATACCCTGGAGGAGATGAGGGATTTGACGCGTCCGCTAGCCATATGTTGTTATTGCGAGGTATGTTTACACCAGGTACATCTCTATCGGAGACAAAAGCAATGAATCTGCCATTCTCCACCCATACGGGGTCGAAATCGTTATTTAGAGAGTTGGCCCAAAGCGAATACAAATGATTGCCGGCGGAATCCATGACCGCAATATCGCCCGCCATTGTACTAACAAATGGCGGCGTCCCGACGGGCTCTGCTGAATAGGCGATCTTGGTGCCATCGGGAGACCAGGCGGGATAATCATCGTGGAGGTGGTCATTTTTTGTTAACTGGACTATTCTACCCTTGGCAACGTCCAAGACGTAGATATCAAAATCGCCGTCCCTATTAGACGCGAAGGCCATCTTGGTTCCGTCCGGTGACCAGGCTGGCCTTGAGTCCTGGCCCGGATCATTAGTAAGACGGCCCACTTGACGATTAGTCCCTATATGCATCACATAGATTTCTGCGTTGCCGTCACGAAGAGAGGTGAATGCCGCCCAGTTCCCGGCACAAGACACCGCGACCTCCCCATCAAAACCCCGCGAATTGGTTACGTTGATATCTTGTCAGTTACAACCATTACAATTTCCTGTGCCAAATCGGTGAATTTCGGTATCTCCACTGTTATTCGATTGGTAATACCCGCCATTGAAATGCGAATCACTGGGAGGATGAGTACCCATACCCGAGACTGTGCGCTGTGCGCCCGCCCACAGATCAATTTGGTACAACAACCTCCCCAGCGAATGTCGGTCGGAATCGAAAACAAGGGGAAGATTAAGATAGGCTACGGGCTGGGGAGTAGCTACGGCCGTGGCTGTTGGTTCCGCCACAGCGGACTTCTGCGCCTTTTGATTACAGGCAAAGGACAGAATTGTCACAAGAAGCACAAGGATTAATAAATACCAGGGCCTCATGGTGGCCTCTCAACTCAGTGTATTTTGTCAGAGAAGTATATGAATGTGAGCATAAAAAGTACAGGAGGCTATTACTGGACGTATAAAGGATTACGACGAGGGGATAATGCTGGGTAATTCTCATCCCTTTGACAGGAAGATAATAGGCTCATTGACACCGCCTTCCCTTTTTGATGCAATAGCCCCACTTTCCGACCGAACCTAACCAACGCATCCTTAAGGGAGGCGCTTCATGCTAGAACCAGACCGCTTTGACTATTCGCCTATCTTTGACCGTCCTGCTATCAAGTGGCCCAACAATGCTCGAGTGGCCTTGTGGGTGTCCCCCAACATGGAACACTATGAGTACCTGCCGCCCAAGGCCGACTGGCGCAACCAGTGGCCTCGTACTCCCCACCCCGATGTCTCCGGCTATGCCCACAAAGACTACGGCAACCGCGTGGCTTTCTGGCGCATGCTGGAGGTCATGGACGCGCACAAAATCCGATGCACGGTGTCGTTGAACGAGGCCGTGCTGGAGCACTTTCCGGACATCACCAAGGCCATGGTGAAGCGGGACTACGACTACATGTCCCACGGCATCTACAACACTCGCTTCCTCAACAAGCTGACCCTGGACGAAGAACGCGCCTTCTACAAGGACTGCATCGACACGCTAAAGAAGCACACCGGCAAGCAGCTCAAGGGCATGTTGACCCCCGCCATATCGCCCACCGAGGCCACGCCGGACCTGATGGCCGAGGCTGGCCTTATCTACCACGCCGACTGGTTCCACGACGATCAACCTTTCCCTCTGAAGGTCAAGAGCGGCCGCCTCATATCGATGCCCTACGCTATCGACATCAACGACGGCACGTACAATCGGTTTGGCTGCACGCCCGAGTACTGGTACCAGAGCCTCAAAAACCAGTTCGATATCGTCTATGAAGAAGGCGCCGAGAGCGGGCGGACGATATGCCTGTCGCTGCACCCGTACATCATCGCCGCGCCCAGCCGCATCAAGTACCTGGACGCTATCCTGGACTACATTTTGTCCCACGCGGGGGTGTGGAACACCACGGGTGACGAGATAGCGCAGTACTATATGGACAACTACCACGACATGATGGTGAAGCACCTGAAGAGCAAGAAATCGCCCGTGGCCGAGCGCGCCGCTTAGGGTAGGTGATGCTAGTTATCCCGAGCTGAATATGGGAAGAGAAGGGATGAGGCTAGTGGCAGGTGACATTGATAAAGGATTGTAGAGCTAGTGTTTCACCCTCTCTTCTATTCTCCCCCATCAAGGGGGAGAAGAGGTAAAAGAAGGCATACATATGATAAGCGTCATCTCAATTAGCAACAGCCGTCATTAAGGCAAGAAGGGATTTTCTTGGTAGTGGTCAATCCCTCCCACATGCATCTAATCTCAATTAGCTCCAAGCTCCTAAGGAGAGAAGACAATGCCCGCAGAGAGAAAGCCCGGACTGGACAACCCGTATTTCGATTGGTCGCCGATTGCGACGAGGCCCAAGCTGACGTGGCCTGGGAACGCGCGGGTGGCGCTGTTCCTTGTCTTGAGCGTAGAGCACTGGCAGTGGAAGCTGCCGCCGGAAGGATATAAATCGCCGGAGCTGCCGGGGGGCGTGTCGGGGGCGGGGAGACCTTTCCCGGACGTTATCACGTACTCGATGCGCGAGTATGGGCATAGAGTGGGCATATTCCGGCTGATGAAGCTGCTGGACAAGTACGGGTTCAAGGCGACCGTTGCAATAGACTCCTCTATAGCCGGCAACTATCCATACCTGATTAACGAGTGCAAGAAGCGAGGATATGAGTTCATTGCCCACGGGGTGGCGGTGAACCAGATGGTCAGCGCCAAGATGTCGGAGTCGGAGGAGAGGGAGCATTTGAAGACATCCATAGACACCGTCGCCAAGGCCACGGGGTCGAAGCCGCTAGGATGGCTGGGGGCGGAGTACGGGGAGTCGGAGCGGACTAACGCTATCCTGGCAGAGATGGGCATCAAGTACAACCTGGACTGGCCCAACGACGACCAGCCTTACGCGATGAAGGCGCCCAAGGGGGAGATGTACAGCCTGCCGCTGTCCATGGACCTGGACGACACTTTCAACCACTGGTACAAGCGGGTCCACTACGACATCTACACCCAGATGATCAAGGACAGCTTCGACGTGCTGTATCGAGAGGGCGAGAAGAGCGGCCGAGTCCTGGGCATCAACCTCCACCCCTGGCTCTCCGGCCAGCCCTTCCGCTACAAGCTGCTGGACGAGGCGCTGGGGTACATCGCGGGTCGGGAGGGGGTGTGGTCGGCGACGGGGAGCGAGATTATGGAGTGGCATAAGAAGCAGACGAAGAGGTAGAGTGGCGGGGCTGGATGCCCCTTCTATCGGAGGCTGAGAGGCGGTGCTAGAATACCGCCAAACCTTAGATAGGAGTCAGCCATGCCTGCCCATTTCAATCGAGGCGCCACGTTTAGCGAGGCGCCGCAGCTTCCCGACGACCCGCTAATCGAATTGCTGGCGCAGACCAACGCCAAAGTCGAGCAGTTCGACCTGTCGCCGGACGGCAAGAAGCTGGCCTACGTCTCCGCCGAAAGCGGCGGATATGACATCTACACCTGCGACATCGACGGGAAGAACAAGAAGCGCATCGTCGCCATGTACCCGGAAGAGGCGCTGGGGCCGTCGTGGTCGCCGGACGGGCAGTGGATCGCGTATTACTGCCGGGGGAACGCCTTCAAGGTGCGGGCGGACGGCTCCGAGCCGCCGATAAACCTGACGTATGGCAACGGGCCGTCGGGCGGGCACGAGTTCCTGAGGTGGTCGCCGGACGGGAAGCGCATATTTTTCATCCGGCCGGGGGCCAACGGATTTATGCAAGTCGCCTCGGTGCCCACCGATATCCCCAACGGGAAGATACGAGTCAGATACGTCACTGACGACGAGGCGAACTCGACGGACGTGTGGGTGTCGCCGGACGGGAAGTGGGTCACGTTCATGTCGGACAGGTCGGGGCACGCGGACTTCAAGCGGATGGACTGCTGGATTGCGCCGTCGGAGGGTGGCGAGGCCGTCAACATGACGCCGAACACCTACGAGCACTATGACTACCGGCCTAGGTGGTCGCCGGACGGGAAGAAGCTGGTGTTCACCAGCGACCGCAACAACTGGCGGAAGGTGGGGGTTATCGATGTCGCGACGAAGAAGACCACGTTCCTGACCGGCGGCGAGTACGACGAGTACAACCCGCAGTACTCACCGGACGGGCAGTGGATTGCGTACGTGGCGAATATGGGATGGAACTTCCAGCTTATGAAGGTGAGGGCGGACGGGTCGGGGAAGCCGGTGCAGCTGACCAATAAGCCCGGCGTGCACGGAGGCATCACCGCCTACCAGGCGCGGGGGTCTTTCAGGTGGACGCCGGACTCGAAGAGCATTGTGTTCACGTACATGGACCACAAGCGTTGCTCCGACCTGTGGATGATATCCGCGGAGGGCGGCGAGGCGAAGCAGATCACAGACCACATGCCGTCGAAGCTGAAGGACTTCGCTTTTGTGGAGCCTAAGCTTATCAAATACAAGAGCAAGGATGGCCTGGAGGTGCCGGCGTGGCTGTATAGACCTAACGGAGCGGGCGATAAGAAGACGCCGCTGGTCATATATAATCGCGCCAACACCAAGGGGCTGCACGTTAACGGGTTCTACCCTATCATCCAGTACTGGCTGCATAGAGGATACTCGGTGGTGTGCCCGCAGGTGAGGGGCAGCGGCGGACTGGGCAAGCAGTACGAGTTCCTGAACTACGGCGACTGGGGCGGCGGGGACGTGGACGACTTCGCGTATTCGGCGTACAGGCTCATCGAGCAGGGGCTGGTGGACAAGGACAAGGTGGTGCAGCAGGGCGGGTCGACGGGCGGGTTCTTCACCTTCGTAACGGTGTATCGGTACCCGGACTTGCTGAAGGCTGCGGTGCCCTTCTACGGGTCGACGGACTTAATACACTCGTACCGGATGAAGACGGGGGCATCGAAGCCGGTGCATGGGGATGTGGTGGCGGGAGACAGGGGCGGACCGGACATGGCGCCGGAGCACTGGATGGGCCGGTCTATCTTCTACAACGTCGATAAGGTGAAGACGCCGCTATTGGTGTTCTGGGGAGACCGGGACGGGGTGCGGATATCCATGATGGATGACCTGTTCCGCGTCTTCAAAGAAAAGGGAAAGCATATGGAGTACATCCAGTACAACGACGAGTACCACGGCTGGTACCACTGGAGGCCGGAGACGCTGGCGGACGTGATGCGGAGGATGGCGGCGCATTTCAAGAAGTTCACGGGGGTTTAAGGGGAATTAGGGGCCCGCTCTCGCTGAGGTCAGTGGGGGCGGGCCCTTTTTTGTTGGGTGATGCCTGAGACTTGGTTGTTGTCGTCAGGAGAGCAACGGCAGGTGGTCCTGATGCACGTATTGTGGGCTAGGGTTTACCGAGGGAAGGCGAGGTGACCTCGCCCCTACACAAGTTGAGGCGCTGTGTAACAAGAAGCGGGAGCGAGGTTGCGGTCAAAACAGATTCCTCGACTACGTCCCGATGAGTACATCAGGACTCCGCTCGGAATGACAAATCATTTCCATCTACAACAAGATGGAGTGTGGCAACAGTCACGGCGATGAGATTCTTCGATTGCGTCTCAGGATGACAATCCTCATTTGGAGAACCATAGGGCGATTTCTGCGCCGTATTTTTGGAGCCAGGCGTGGTTGACTTTTATGCGTTCCAGGCTTTGTTTGATAGTGCGGGCGGCGGCGGCGCAGGGGTGGGATTTGAAGAAATTGTCCACGTCATCGGCCTTGTCCAGGGCGTTGAAGCCGCCGGTGATGGAGACGAGGCGCATGAGGGCGAAGCCGCCGGCGCCGTAGCGGCGGTCGAACTCAGCCCAGTTGTCTTTGACGAATCGCCAGGAGGGGTCCTGGCCGCGGCGGTTGGCGGCTATGGAGACCACGATGGAGACGGTGTCCTGGACTCGGACCTCGCTGGAGAGAGTTAAGTCTAGATGGCGCTGTATGAGGTTGGGCTGACGGAAGCGGGCCATGGCGCGGAGGAAGCGGAGTTTCTCCTCGTGGAGCTGGGCGGCGCGGTACTGACCGAGCATAGCGTCATAGGTGGCGGCGTCCCCCTGCTGGGCAGTGAGGGCAAAGACGACGTCGCGGAGGTTGGGGTTGAGGGAGGAGGGGAGTGAGAGATAGTCGTCGAAGCGGCGGCGGGCCTCGCGGAGGACGGCTTTGTCGCCGTAGGCGCCGGCGCGGAGGAGGACGGTGCTGCGGAGGAGCTGGTCGAGGTGCTCCTCGTTTGGGCCAGCGTCCCAGCCGATGCGCTGGACGACATCGGAGAAGAGCTCGCGACCAAAGGCTTCGAATTGGGGCAGGTAGGGCTGCTCGGAGATAAGGCCCTCGAACTCGCGGAGGTTGGAGGCGAGATCGGCCCAGACGGAGTAGTGGCTCTCCTGCCGGTAGGCGCGAGCGAGGTCCAGGAACTTGCTGGCGGGGAGGAGGCCGGCACGGCTTAGGGCGAAGGCGTCGTTCTGGAGGCCGAGGCGGTCGGTGGCGGGGAGCTGGAGGCTTTCGACGGCCTGGCGGAGGCGGTCCCATTCGGCATTGGTATAGTTGACGCGATAGAAGCCGGTCTGGCCGGCGTTGACTTTGACCCAGTCGGCGGCGGCGATGTCTTTGATGCTGATGGTGTCGGTTTTGCGGGCCAGAAGGGTGTTGGCGGCGCTTCCCTGGCCGCGGGCAGCGATGGAAACCGGGGCTTGCCAGAGGGAACCGTTGGCATCGTCACCCAGGATGTTCTTATAGAGGAACCGCTTCTGGGAGAGGTCTACTTTGGCCTGATTAGAACGGCGAGAGACTTTAGTATCCAGGACAGGATGGCCGGTCTGCTTAATCCAGGAGTCCATGACGGGCGTTACCTGCTGGCCCGAGGCCTCTTCCAGGGCGGTCCAGAGGTCCTGGGTGCGGGCATTGCCGTACTGGTGGGCAGAGAGATAGATGTGGATGCCCTGCTGGAAAGTGTCCTCGCCGAGATAGCGCTCCAACATTCGCAGGACGGCGCCGCCCTTGTTGTAGCTGATGCTGTCGAAGATTTCGCCGATTTCGGCGGGGTTGTTGACGGGGACTTCGATGGGGTGGGAGTTGGCGAGGCTGTCGAGGGCGAGGCCGCCGTTGGTCTCCTGGTAGACGAACTGCGTCCACATATCCCACCCTGGGAAGAGGGCATCGACGGCCTTGTTGCCCATCCATGAGGCGAAGCTCTCGTTGAGCCAGAGGGCGTCCCACCATTCCATCGTCACCAGGTCGCCGAACCACATGTGGGCCATTTCATGGGCCACGACCTCGGCGATGCGCTGCTGGGTGTTGGCAGCGGAGTTTTGGGGGTCGTAGAGGAGGGCGGTCTCGCGGTAGGTGACGGCGCCCCAGTTCTCCATGGCGCCGGCGGCGAAGTCCGGGACGGCGATGTGGTCGAGCTTTTCCAGGGGGTAAGGGATGCCGAAGTAGCCGTTATAGTAGTCGAGAAGGCGGACGGCGGTGTCCAGGGCGAAGCGGCCCTGCTCTTCCTTGCCCTTGGTGGCCCAGATGCGTACCAAGGTGCCGTTGGGGGCTTTCTTCTCGACGCGGGCCATGTCGCCTACTACAAAAGCCAGGAGATAGGTGGACATCTTGGGAGTCTCGTAGAAAGTAACGGACTTCATGCCGCCGGGGAGAGGCTTCTCGCGTTCTATGAAGGTGTTGGAGATGGCGGTGAGTTCCTGGGGGATATTGAGGGTGAGTTTGAAAGTGGCCTTGGCGGCGGGCTCATCCCAGCAGGGGAAGGCGCGGCGGGCGTCGGTGGCCTCGAACTGAGTGCAGGCCATACGGCCTTCGGAGCCGTCGGCGCGGGTGTAGAGGACGCGGTAGAAGCCGTGTAGCTGGTCGTTAAGGATGCCGGTGAATCGCATTTTGAGGGTGGCAGTGCCTTTGGGGAGGTCGCGTGGGAAGGTGAGGGTGGCGGTCTCGGAATGTTCATCTACGATAATGGACTGGGCTTTTACAGAGACGCCGTCCTTGCCCTTAACGGAGGCGCCGGCGATTTTCAGTTCAATGGCGTTGAGTTTGATTACGCTGGCGGGCTTATCGATGACGAGGTCTACAGATGCTTCGCCTTCGAAGGTGAAGTTGTCGAGGTTGGGGGTGAGGGCTAGGTTGTAGCGGAGTGGTCTGACGTCGGAGGGAAGGCGGTAGGTTGTGGGGGACTGCATGTGGTCTCCTTTAAGGTGGGGGCGGGGGCCTTAAAGGATAAGTTTACAATCGAGGGATGGCATACGCCAAGGATGCGAGGTAAGGGGGGTATGGGGTGTGGAAATGGGCGGGATGGGAAGGCGTCGACGACGATATGAGGGGTAATGTCAGCGGACGGGATGCTGAGGTTTCTCGACTACGCTCGAAATGACGTATATCGCTACCCTGCCACACCAAAGGACGCTTGCATTGGGCGGTAAAGCCGCTAGATTAGACTCCTATGACCGCTATCAATGAGCCGATAGTGCACGCAGCGTCGAGGAGGGGGCAGAGGTGGGTGATTGGCGGGCTGCTGGCGCTGTTCAACCTGGTTTACGGGGTCAACTTTGCCGCCGTGGGGCCGATTCTACCGCTGATTCGGGACGACTACGGGGTGAGCCGGGGGCAGGCGGGGCTGCTGGTGACGCTGGTGATTGTGCTGCACGGGGTGTGCATTCTTCCCGGGGCTATCCTGGCCAGCCGGGTGTCACTGAAGCCGTACGTGGGGGCGCTGTGGGTGCTGTGCGGCTGCATGGCACTGACGTCGGCGCTGGACAGCTTTGGGGCGGCGCTGGGGCTGAGGGCGGTGTTTGGGGTGGCGTTCGCGCTGTTGTTCCCGGCTACGGCGCCTATACTCATGCGGACGTTTAGCAGTCGGGAGATGCCGGTAGTGAACGGGGTGATAGCGTCAGCGTTCACGGCGGGGAATATGCTGGGGACGTTCCTGGCGGCACCGATAGCATTGCAAATCGGGTGGCAGGACACGCTGTCGCTGATGGGGGTGGTGATGGTGGCGGGGGGATTGGCATGGCTGGCGCTGGCGAGGGTACCGTCGTCGGGCGAGGCGAAGGCTGGGGCGTTGTCGTTGAAGGGGTTGGGGTCGGCGCTGAAGAACCGGGTGACGTTGCTGATGGGGTTTGCGGACGGGGCGTCCTACGCGCAGTACGCGGCGCTGGTGACGTGGCTGCCGACGTTCTATAACCAGGAGCGGGGGATGTCGCTGACGGAGGCGGGGTTCATTGTGGGGCTTGTGCCACTGACGGGGCTGGTGGGAACGCTGGGAGGCGGGTTCCTGAGCGCGAGGGTGGGGCTTCGACGGCCCTTCTTCATCGTGCCCGGGTGCATTCTGGGGCTGGCAGGGTTTGGGACGTTCCTATTCGACAGCGACGCGCTGACGGTGGCGTCGCTGCTGGTGCTGGGGGTGGCGAGCTATGCCTACTTCCCGGTGATGCTGACGGTGCCGATGGAGGTGAAGGGGGCGACGGAGTCGTCGGTGGCGGTGAGCTGGTCGATTATCTACATGATGGCGAATGGGATGGCGATGACGTCGCCGGTGGCGGTGGGGTATATGACGGACGCGATGGGGTCTTACGCACCGTCGTTTTCAGTGTGGGCGGGGCTGGCGTTCGGGTTATTGGTGGTGGGGGTGCTATTGCCGGAGACGGGGCCGGGGAGGAGGGCCTCCCGCGCGGCCCAGGGGACGGGATGAGGAAGGGGAAGATAGGGAAGGACGAGGTGACCTCGCCCCTACATTGTTGGCGGACGGGATAGAGATAATAACGGGGCGCGACAGCGGACACGTCGATTAGATCCTTCGCTGGCGCTCAGGATGACAAAGAGAAGCGTGGGTGGTCAGCATCAAGCGTAATGGTGGCGGGCGGCACGTTGAGGTATCTCCACCCATTCGACTACGCTCAGGGCATGCTTCAGTCGAAATGACGTTACCGCCACCTAGCTGCGGATGTTGAAAAGGGTTGTGTGGCCTCTGTTCTCGGTGGGGGAGTTGGCGTAGGGGTAGTTGTCGAAGGAGATGACCTCACCGGCTTGCATGACCATGGTCATTTTGCGGAGGGCTTTCATGTCTTTTAGGGGGTCGTTGTCCACCACCAGGAGGTCGGCTTCCAGGCCGGGCTTGATGGCGCCGACCAGGCCTTCGATGCCCATGCATCGGGCGGCTTCGTAGGTGGAGGTCTTGATGATGTCCATGTTGCTCATGCCGGCCTCCGC
This sequence comes from SAR202 cluster bacterium, assembly GCA_016872285.1. NCBI lineage: Bacteria > Bacillati > Chloroflexota > Dehalococcoidia > SAR202 cluster bacterium. The sequence goes on from VGZZ01000049.1 coordinate 15,864, forward strand.
GTGGAGCTCCAGGCCGAGGGTGTATTCGCCGAAGATCTGGATGGCGTCGGTGCCGGAGACGATTTTGATGCCGTCCTTCCACATGCGTCCGACGAACTCGAGCTGACTTTCGCACTTGGCCTTGAGGCCGTCGAGGCGCTTCATATCGGCGGCGGACAAAGGGGATTCGGCCTGCCTGGCGAGGAGGACCTCGCGCTGCCGGTAGCCGGTCTGGACGGTGGGGCAGACGTAGACGCCCTGCTTGGCGATGCGCTCACCGATGCGGGGGTAGTACTTATAGGTGCCATCTGGTTCCAGGAAGCCAGCGTGCTCGATCATGTCGACGCCGGCGTCCAGGGCGTTTTCCAGGCTCTTTGTGGCAAGGCAGTGGGCGGTGGTCTTCTTGCCGAGGTTGTGGGCCTCGTCCACGATGGCGCGAAGCTCCTCAACGGAATAGGAGGGCTTGCGGTTGTCTGTGATGGCGGTTCCGCCGCCGGAGGCCATGATTTTGATATGGTCGGCCCCGTCCTTGACGAGGGCGCGGACGGCGGCGCGGACGCCATCGGTCCCGTCGGCCTCCTGGTTGCACCACCAGAAGTGGCCGCCGGTGAGGGTGACGGGCCGGCCGCAGAGGTAGAGTCGTGGAGACTTGAGATAGCCGCGACGCCAGCCCTCTCGAAGGTTGAAGGTGATCTTGTTTCGGGCACCGTTCTCTCGAAGGGTGGTGACGCCGCACCGGAGGTGGACGCCGGCGTTGCGGGCGGCGCGGAGGAGCATAATGTCGTCGGAGTCGTTGAACATCACATCCTCGTAAGTGGCGCCATAGACACCGTAGATGAGGTGGATGTGGGTATCGACGAAGCCAGGGAGCAGATAGCTGCTGGAGTAGTCCAGGGTGCGGATGTGGGGGCCTTCCGGCACGGGCTTGCCTGCGGGGACGACCTCTTTAATTTTGGTCTTTTCTATGACCACGGAGGCGTTGGCGAGGGGACGGCTGCTGATGCCGTCGATGACGGCCTTGGCCTTGATGACGGTGGTCTGGGGTATGTACTGCATGGCGCTCCTCCGGGGTACTGTGGATGGGCGCCATTTTAGGGGATGGGGGGAGGTTTGTCAGCAGGGAGGGGCGGCGTTCCGTCCCCTGATGGCAGGTTGGTACCCTACCGCCCCGATACATTGGGGCGGCATAGGCTTCCTCGGCGGCTTTGCAGCGTATACTGAGACGGCTGCATGGCATAAGCTTACCAACAAGTTGAAGACTATATGCCTGAAAAGTTGTGTATATTGTTCCCATCAGCAGGCTTTGTTGGGCATTACCTTGGAGGTGAGGATATGAAGGGGAAGACTAGAGAGGACCGAAGCACGGCGGAGACGAGGGATGTGATTGAGCGGTTTAATGAGGCGTTCAACAGGCATGACGTGGACGGGGTGATGGCGCTGATGACGGAGGACTGTGTGTTCGAGAGCACGAACCCGCCGCCGGATGGGCCTCGGTATGAGGGGCAGGAGGAGGTGAGGGCGTTTTGGGAGAAGTTTTTCAAGTCGTCGCCCGACGCGCGATTTGAGACGGAGGAGATGTTCGCGGCGGGGGACCGGTGTGTGGTGCGGTGGGTGGATGTGTTTCGGGTGGGGGATGGGAAGGTGGCGGAGAAGCTGTCTTATGTAAAGGGGTAGGAGACAGAGAGACCACCATCTCGCCACGAAAAGTCTTCAACCTTTGATCCTATCTACGTTAAACGAGTAATGTACAACACCTTCCTGGTCATGAGCGGGATACCATCCCCTTAATCCCCTTCCCCGACTGCATCGGGACTGAGTACAGCCTGCTGGAAGGGGAAGAGATAAAAGGATCACCTCATCACCCCCCTTCGACAAGCTCAGGGCAGGCTCTATCCCCCCCCCTTCTCCTTTGCAATAGGAGAAGGGGGGGGGCAGAAAAGACCCCT
>VGZZ01000050.1 GCA_016872285.1 SAR202 cluster bacterium
CGCGGGGGTAACCCCCCCCCCCCCCCCCCCCCCCCCCCCCGCCCCCTACCCCCCCCCCCCCCCCCACCCCCCGCCAGGGCCCTGAACAGTTCCGCTCTCAACTTCTCACCTTCGTACAGGACATGAACGCCTTATCGGGGGACCTCGGGCCTTACCTCCCTGCCAATTACCAGGCTCACTATAATCAGGCCATCAGGTCCATCAACTCGGCCTCCCATGAAGACCTGGCTAGCGTGGAGGCTATCTATCCCAAGGACCGCTCCTTCTGGAACGCCCCCCGGGAAATACGCTTCGGTCTGGAGGCCCAAGCCTTCGCCCTCAACTCATCAAACCAGGGCGCAGCCGGCCTCCTATCCTCTTCACCCGCTTCCATCCAGGGATCCCCCCTGGCGGCGGAGACTTGTCCCACGCCGCATCCCTACGAGGATCTCTGGGACCTCCGAGACATAGAGTTCGCGGCCAAGTTGGCCCACGAAGTTGCCTCAGTGGACCCCACCGGAATTGCGTCGGCTATCACTATAACGCCCTATTCCATCGCCGCCTCCGCCCTCTACGCCGCCGAGTCCGCCTACGAAAGGTGGGACGATTGCGAGACAGGCAATCTCTTCGAGCAGTTGGACGTGGAAGTCTCCTCCAGGGCCTCGGAGACCAGCGTCAACAATGTGCATACCAGCGTGAACAACCTGCAAACCTCCGTTAACCAGATTAACACCACCCTCACCGCCCTTAGCGCCGATGGGTCTCTGGATGAGCTCTTGACCAAGGTCAACGCCATTGACGCCACCCTGGACGGCGCCATTCCCACCAAGAATGGCCCCCTGTCCGGGGTCCCCAGCATCTTCACCGGCGCCGGCTTCACGGGGACCGAGCATGTCATAAGCGGTGACATCTCCTGCCTTTCGGCAATAGACCCGTCCCACCCCCTGATCTTCGGTATCCGCTCCCTTAAAGTCCCCGCAGGGACAGCCCTCTTCCTCTATAGGCACTGCGACTTCACTTCACCCTTCAAGGTCTACCACTCCAATGTCTCTAACTGGTTAGCTTCCAACCCTGGGGACCTGAGCTTCGGTGTCCACTCCATAAAGGTAGTCAGGACGCCAACCCAGCTCCCGGACAAGGTGGCCTCCCAGGTCTCCCTTAATGCCGCCCAGGATGCTCTGGACGCCATCGAGGCCAAACTGGACGTCCTTAGTATAGGGTCGGCGAACGTTTCCCTGACGGCTATTGAATCCTCCCTCCCCAGAAAGAACCTGTCCGGGCCGGTGACCATCTTCTTGGGTCCCAATTACACCGGTCAGTCCGCTGTCATTTCGCAGGACACCAACTGCACCTTCTGCGACCCCAACCTCTCTGTGTTCCATCAAAAGGTCCGGTCTATTAGGGTATCTCCAGGGACCTCCGCCGTCTTGTACCTGGGCGCCTTCTACGCAGCCTCTTCCAAGACCTTCAATGTGGACACCCCGGACATCCCCGCCAACGCCTTCTTGGGCGGCTCCATCAAGGTCACCCGTACCCAGGGCAGCTTCCCGGACACCATCGCCTCCCAGGTCAGCCTGGACAGCCACGCCACCACCATCACCAACGCCATCACAGCGATTGAGACAAAGCTCAACACTATCGAGCCAAAGAAGCAGGTCATATCGGGTCCTGTGGTGCTATGCACTATCCCTAACTTCTTTAGCTGCGCGTGGACCATCGGGTTCGATGCAGGCATTCCAGGGTCCGGGCCGGTGCAAGTGCAGTTGTCGACAGGGCCTTTGGATGTCGACCCCGGAATACTGGCCTGCATACAGGAAACCGGCCACTTTTCAAACTTGGGCCACCCCGTCCTCGGTGGTGTGCAGCGCAGCAGCGCCCTCGCCTCTGTTCGCGTGCCCCCCGGCTCAAAGCTTGAGCTTTTCGGCGCCTGCAACTTCCAGAACAAGATAAGGGAGTACACTACCGACACCCCAAACACCGGCGATGTCGGTCTCGTCTACTCCATGCGCGTCACCCGGACCACCAGCAGCGTGCCCGACGTCATCGCCTCCCAGGCCAGCGTTGATAGCCTGGCGGCCAAAATTAACTCTCTCTCCCTGACCGGGGTAAACGCCGCCATCCAGGCCATCGAGGCCAAGCTGGACGCTATCGACCTCTCCAACCTGGACGCGCCTGTCTCCACCCGCGCCCAGCAGAGCACCCTGGTCTCCCGCGCCAACTCCATAGACGCCGCCCTCGCCGCCTTGGAGGGCAAGCTGGACTCCCTGAACTCCCAATTCGACGCCTTCGACGTGGACGTTCGCGGCGCCTTGCAGGCCATGAGCAACGCCGACAACGCCCACGATGCCCAGTTCGACAGCTTTGACGTGGACGTTCGCGGCGCCCTCCAAAATCATGGCAACGCTCTGAACGCCCTGGAAGCCAAGCTGGACAATATGGCCTCCCAGAACACCAGCACCGGCGAAGTCTTTCAGTCCCTGGTCACCAGCGTCATCGACCGCGTTAAGATTGACCTGGACATCGTGGAGGTCAAAGAAAAGTCTCGATGGCTCATCGCCTGCTCCGAGGCTGGCGCTCCCGTCAGCGGCGTCCAGTTCACCAGCTTCCTTGCCATTAACACCAACGGCAACGGCGCTCCCCAGGTGACCAACGTCACCTCCAGCCTCACCGTCACTGAGGTTGCCCCCGGCCTCTACGACGTGCGTGTAAGCCTGCCTAACAGCGCCAACAGCGCCAGTTCCTTCCGCATCTCCGTCTCCCGCACCTTCAATTCAGACCTGGGGTCTGTGACGCATCATGGGACAGCGTTGTTTAGCAGAAATGCGAGCAACAACCTCAACTAACCTTTAACTTGCTCTTCGTCAAAGGGAGCCGTATAACCTGAGATTATTCAGGGCACGGCTCCCTTTGAGTCTTTGTTCCCGCCTCGTTAGGATATGCAGGTTTTATTTCCTATCACCTAACTGTTATGGAGGATTGGAATGCTCCGTTATATTGTCGGACTCTCCCTGGTCGTCCTTATTCTCCTCGGCGCCGTCGTCGCCTTATCCCTTGAAGTGTACCGGGGCGGCACTGAAGACTCCGTCAAGACTAAACAGTTGGAGCTGGTGGACAACAACGGCGTCCCCCGGGCGCTCTTCACCACCATCGCCGGCGGCCGTCCTAGCCTCACCATGCTGGACGAAAACGGCCAGAACCGCGCCCTCCTCTTCCTCAGCGACAACGGCGCCCCCAATCTGGTCCTGGTTGACAACGGGCGCTTCGTCATACTGGACGCCAACGGCCAGGTCCGCAGCGCCCAGCGCGTCGACGCCGCCGGCAGCCCCATCCTCACCCTCCACGACTCCGCTGGCGTAGTCCGCACCCTCCTCCGCCTCAACCCCGCCGGCGACGCCATCCAGGAAATCCACGACGCCACCGGCCGCGTCATCTGGTCCGCCCTCCCCACCCCCGCCCCATAACCTTCATTACATCTTTATTTTCCAAGGTAGGGTTCGTGTCATTGCTATGAAAATAGGTTTAAGGACACGACTGGTTGCCCTCTGGTCTCTTCCCCCCTTGAATGCGTGGTGCTAATTGGGGTTCGACAAGCATGAAAGGATTAGTAGCCTCCAAGAAACTTCCTTCCCCCTTGATGTTGAGCACCTTAACCTGGTCATATCAATCGAAATCCCGATGTTAATCGGGAGGGGAAGGCGCAGGATGAGGGTGAAACACTAGCTCAACAGTCCTTTATCAATTCTACCTGTATCAATTCTACCTGCCATTAGCGTGCCTGGCGGGGCTCCCTTTCCCCTCCCGCCCTTCCACTCCCTCACCCATCCGCCCTATAATTCCCCCAAACCCTTCCTTCGGAGGCCCCATGCCCGCCACCCGCACCCGCGCCAACACCCGCTCCCACTCCAGCCCCATGATCGACGGCCCGGACCGCGCCCCCTCCCGCGCCATGCTCCGCGCCACCGGCCTCGGCGACCGCGATCTGGGCCAGCCCTTCGTCGGCGTCGCCAACCTCGCTAGCGACGTCACCCCTTGCAACGTCCACCTCAGCCTCGTCGCCCAGGCCGCCAAGGAAGGCATCCACGACGCCTCCGGCACCCCCTTCATGTTCGGCACCATCACCGTCAGCGACGCCGTCTCCATGGGCACCCAGGGCATGAAAGCCTCCCTTATCAGCCGAGAGGTCATCGCCGACTCCATCGAGCTCGTCGCCTTCGCCGAAGGTTTCGACGCCGTGGTCCCCGTCGCCGGCTGCGACAAGAATATGCCCGGCACCATCATGGCCCTCGCCCGCCTCAACCTCCCCGCCGTCTTCGTCTACGGCGGCACGATAATGCCTGGCAGCTACAACGGTAAAGACATCAATATCCAGGACGTTTTCGAGGCCGTCGGCGCCTACGCCAAAGGTAAAATCGACGCCAATCAGCTCCGCGATATCGAATGCACCGCCTGCCCGGGCGCCGGCTCCTGCGCCGGCCTCTTCACCGCCAACACCATGTCCTCCGCTATCGAGGCCCTGGGCATGGCCCTCCCCGGCGACGCCTCTATCCCCGCCGTCGATGGCCGTAAGCTCCAGGCCGCCCGCCGCGCCGGTGAGGCCGTTATGACCCTCCTTGAGCGCGGCATTAAGCCCCGCGACATCATCACCAAGAAGTCCATCGAAAACGCCATCACCATCGTCTGCGCCATGGGCGGCTCCACCAACGCCGTCCTCCACTTCCTAGCCATCGCCCGCGAGGCCGGCGTTGACCTCTCCATCGACGACTTCGACCGTATCAGCCGCCGCACCCCCTACATCACCGACATGCGCCCCGGCGGTCGATTTGTCCAGGCCGACCTGGACCGCATCGGCGGCGTCCCCATCGTTATGAAGCGGCTCCTCGACGCCGGACTCCTCCACGGCGACTGCCTCACCGTCACTGGCAAGACCGTCTCCGAAAACCTCAAGGATGTGGACGGCGCTGTCCAGAACCCCATCGTCTCCTCCATCGACAAACCCTTCGGCAACGAGGGCGGCCTCGCTATCTTAAAAGGAAACCTCGCCCCCGAAGGCTGTGTCGTCAAAATCGCCGGCAAGAAGCACCTCTACCAGAAAGGCCCCGCCCGGGTCTTCGACACCGAGGAGGACGCCTTCAAGGCTATCCAGGCCCGCAAAATCAAGGAAGGCGATATCGTTGTCATACGATATGAAGGCCCCAAGGGCGGCCCCGGTATGCGCGAGATGCTAGGCGTCACCGCCGCCCTCATCGGCCAGGGCCTCGGCGAAAGCGTCGCCCTCGTCACCGACGGCCGCTTCTCCGGCGCCACCCACGGCCTCATGGCCGGCCATGTCGCCCCCGAGGCCGCGGTTGGCGGGCCCATCGCCCTCCTCCATGAAGGCGACACCATCCTCTTCGACGTCCCCAACCGCCGCCTGGACATCCAAGTCCCCGACGCCGAACTCGAGAAGCGACGCAAGGCCTGGAAACCCAAACCCTCCGCCTACACCGCCGGCGCCTTGGCCAAATACGCCCGCCTGGTCTCCTCCGCCTCCCACGGTGCCGTCACCTGGTAGCGCCATGTCATTCTGAGCAACGCGAAGAATCTGTTTCCACTGAAACGTTGCCTCCATCTTTTGCTAGGTGGCCTCACTACTGACGTAGGGGCGAGGTCGCTCCACCACCGCTATTCCCTATACAATGTGGAGGCTCGATTTATTGGCCCTCGCCCCTACCCTCGCTCCTGGACGCTACATGCTACAATAAGTCATACCAACACAGGAAAGTCATACCATGTCCAGAAAAGTAGGAACTAAAGGCCAAATCGTCATAGAAAAACCCATCCGTGACAAGCTCGGCATCAAGCCCGGGTCCCTCGCCATCCAGCGGATAGTTGATGGCCGAGTGGAGATCCAATTTTTCCCACCGGAGCATAATCGTTCCCTTGCCGGCAGCCTCGCCCCCTACATCAAGCGCAGAATCCGTTCTGAAGAAGAGTGGCGTGAAGCCAGGGAGATGGCCTGGGCGGAGGCTGCCAGGGAAAAGATGGAGAGGCTAAATAAAAGCAAGTGAGCGGCTTTCTGGATACCAGTGCCCTCCTCCGCTACCTTACCGGTGACCTTGAGCCGCAGGCCCGACAAGCTGCCGCTCTGATAGAAAGCGACGAGGAGCTCTTAATTACCAGCGTTGTGCTTGCTGAAGCTGCTTATGCTTTAAACCAGTTTTATGGTGTGGAGAGGGCTAAGATTGTCGATTACCTGGTTGCTTTCCTGCAGAGGGCTAATATTGAGACCTTTGACATGGATAAGTCCGAAGCTCTGCAAGGCCTAATGATGTGCCGCCCATCGGGGAGGGTCTCCTTTGCAGATGCCCTTATCTGGGCCGCCGCCCGCTCATCTCCGCAGAATACCGTCTATTCCTTTGACCAGGCGTTCCCCAGAGAAGGTCTAGAAGTGAGGACGCCTCCCTAACCCTGTCCCGTCATCTCCTCCTCCCCCATCCCCAACAGCCCCAACAAATTCCGGCTCGTCACCTCCGCCACCTCCTCCGTTCCCATCCCCTTAATCTCCCCCAGCTTCTCCGCCACCATCCGCACGTGGTGCGGCTCCGTCCAGCTATGGCGATGCCTCTTGAACGGCTGCGGATAGCAGTCCGTCTCCATCACAATCCGTTCCATCGGCAGACCCTTCGCCACCTCTTGCAACTCCGGCAGCCTTAGCAGCGGCTTTGCCAGCGATATGTAGAACCCCAGGTCCAGCACCTGCCGCGCCGTTTCCGCATCCCCCTGGAAATAGTGCATCACCCCGCCAATCTCCTCCGCCCTCTCCTCCCTCAGCACCTGTATCATCTCCGGGTGCGACTCCCTCGAATGAAAAATAATCGGCTTCTTTAGTTCGCGGGCCAGCCCTATCTGCCGTCGAAGCGCCTGGTACTGCACATCCCTCGGCGGCGACGTGGGCAGAAAGTCCAGCCCAATCTCGCTCACGCACACTACCTTCGAGTTCGACGACGCCATCTCCGCCATCTCGCGGTACGTCGTGTCGTCCAGTGGCCTCTTCAGGTCCATGGGATGCAGTCCCACGCCGGCGTATATCACTGGATAACGCTTCGTCATCTCCACGCACGCCCTCGACGACTCAAGCGTCGTCCCCGCGCAAATAATCAACCCCACCCCGGCCTCCATCGCCCGTCCGATAACCTCCGGAATCTCAATGGGCGGGAACTGGTCCAAGTGCGTATGCGAGTCGGTCAGCAACTCTTATCAACCTCTATCGCCTGGTATCAGCCTAAATTATACTAGGTTCACATTTTCAGGGAGTTAATCCTGACGTCTGCTCCCATTATTCTCCTGCGATTCCTCAAAAAGTGGGCCTTCTGGTGGCCCCTCCAGCTAGCCGCCGCCATCCTCTTCAGCCTCGGCCTCGGCTGGCTTGCGATACGCGATATCCAGTGGGGCATCGTCCAAGACCAGTTCCAGGACTTCCCCCTCGGCTACGCCGCTATCGCCCTGGCCGTTTTCATGGCCGCCTGTGTCCTTCGCGCCTACCGATGGCAAAAGCTCTTCCTGACCGACCGCATATCTGTGCGCCGGCTCTTCCTGGTGCAGCATGTAGGCCTGGGCCTCAACAACCTGGTCCCCGTCCGCCTTTTTAGCGAGGTGGCCCAGTTCACTCTCCTTCGATGGCGTTACAACGTCAGCGGCCCCGCCGCCATCGCCACCCTCAGCATTGAACGAATCCTGGACTTGGTCGTCACCACCACCATCCTCCTCGCCGGCCTCACCCTCATCCCCCAAAGAGGCGATGTACTGCCCTACGTCGTCGGCGCCTTCATCGTCGCCCTCCTCTCCCTGGTGCTGGTCAGGGCCTTTATCTGGGCCAGCCGCCGCCCTCTTCTCATGCGAATCGGCATTCTTGTTCAGGTCGCCTCCTCGTTCGTAGACCTGGCGAAAGCCAGGCGGGCCATAATCTCCTCCCTGCTCCTTACCCTCGCCTACTGGCTGGGCGTGGGCTTTGCTGCCTGGATTCTCGCCCACGGCATGGACCTGGGCATCTCCCCCTTCCAGGCCACCATCGCCATCCTCGGCAGCCTCTACGTCGCCACCTCCCTGCCCGCCCTGCCCGCCGCCGTCGGCACCTTTGAATTCGGCGTCGTCTACGTCCTCAAGCTCTTTAACATAGACGCCGAGGCAGCCTTCAGCTTCGCCCTGGTCATCCACGCCATCCTCTTCCTCCCTCCCATCATCGTCGCCCTAATTTATCTTCCCACCGTCGGCCTAAGCATCTTTAAACCCCGCCACGCCGTAGATAACTTAAGGCAACCCAACAGCCCCCAGGAGTCCCCATCTTAAAGGTAGCTTGCTCAGGCCGTAACATACCCAAGAGTGTCATAGAGACATCCCATGCTAGTCGAGGATCGAGTTTGATGATAAGTAAGGCGTATTGTCATTCTGAGCGGAGTCGGTACTCCGACGTAGTCGAGGGATCTGTTCTGCCTGCAACCCAACTCTCGCCGTCGGATGCCACGGTGCCATCACTGTGTAGGGGCGAGGTCACCTCGCCCGTCCCTTCCATCCTCCCCTCATGAAACCCCTCCTCCTCTCCCTCCTCACCATCCTCTCCCTCCTCCTTGCCGCCTGCACCGGCGACGCTGGCACTACCCCAAGCCCCACGGGGCGGGGGCCGAGCGAAGCGAGTCCTGAGCCTGTCGAAGGACCCACCGTCACCGCATCTCCAACCCCCGTCATATTCACCCCGCCTCCCGCCACCCCCGGCGGCGTCCTCACCGCCGTCGTCACCACCGACATTCCCCACCGCGACTTCCACCAGACCATCTCCGAGACCCTGGCCACTCGAGGCCCCGGCATCTCCTACAGCCGCCTCCTCCGCCTCAAGGACGCCCCCTCCGACAGCCAGCCCAGCCTCCTCCTCGAATGCGACGTGTGCCAGAGCTGGCAGATGCTGGACTCCAAGACCTACGTCTTCAAACTGCGCGAAGGCGTTCGATGGCAAAACCTCGCCCCTGTCCGGGGCCGCCGCCTGACCGCCGGCGACATCGCCTACAGCTACAATCGCCAGCGCACCGAAGGCTGGCCCGGCGCCCCTCTCCTCCAGGCCCTGGACTCCGCCCAGGCCACCGACGACCGCACCTTGAAGCTCACTCTAAAGCGCGCCGACGTAGACTTCCTCCTCGCCCTCGCCGACGGCCATTCCAAAATCGTCGCCAAAGAGGCAGTCGAGGCCAGCGGCGGCCTCAAGGAAGGCCCTGTCGTCGGCACCGGCCCCTGGATATGGCAGAGCACCACCCGCGGCGAAGGCTCCGAGTTCAAGGCCAACCCCAGCTACTTCGAAAAAGACCTCCCCTTCTTAGACCGGCTCTCCTTCCGGCTCATCACTGACCCCGAGACCCGCGTGGCCGCCCTCCTCGGCGGTGTCGTGGACGTTCTGGAGCTTCCCTCCCAGGCCTCCCAGGACCATAAGCAGCAGTTAAGCCATCTCCCTTCCTTTTTTTCTAAATGCGCCGGTCAGGGCGCCGTCCTCGCCATGAACGCCTCAAAGCCCCCCTTCAACGACGTATCCCGGCGCAGGGCTTTATTCGATCATCTCGGTGTCTACCAGGAATCCTTCTGGAAGGAACTCGGCTTTTTCGGCGTCGCCGCCATACCCGCCATTGAACCCTCTTGGTATCCCTCGGTAGGACACTATCAGTCCCCAAAAGATTTCGGAACGCCTGTGCCCCTAACAGGTGACACGATGAACGTTGAACTCACCGTCGCCGACTTCGGCGACGAATCTATAGACGTTGCCCGCAACTTTGAGGGAGAGTTGCGTGACGCCGGCTTCAATCCCACCTTGCGCATCCTGAATCCCGGCCAGTATTCCGAGCAGGTCTGGCAGCGCGGCGACTACCAGATTTTCATCGGCCCCGTCCCGCCCTCTTCCAGCCCCAACGGCTTCCTCTTCTCCGTCCTCCACAGCCGTGGCCAGTGGAACATCCTCCAGCACCAGGACACCGAGCTTGACCGCCTTATCGAAGCCCAGTCCACCCTTGAATACCACAGCCCCCAGCGTGCCGCCGCCGTCCGAGAAATCCATCGTCATCTTTTAGAACGGGCCTACCTTGTCAGCCTTCCCTCCCGCCCCATCCACTGGTCCCACCAGCCGCGAGTCCAAGGCTTCCACCCCAACCCCGCCAACTCTGAATACTTCTTCTGGGCCAGAACCTGGGTTAACTCCTAGTCTGCCCATCCTTCGCCCATCTCTGTGCCAATCCCTGGGAACTCGTTGCAAATCAAGAATTGAAGTTAATGACTTGGATGCTTTAAATGTCATCCTGAACGTAGTGAAGGATCTAATCGCCGTGTCTGCCACTACTCAGCGTACCTGCAACTCACCTCTACTAACCTCCTATTCTTCGGCCTCCCCAACCCTCCAAAAACCCGCCATTTCCCGTCCTTCCCAACCGTTGCTAAATCCCACCCAAACCTTTAGCCTATACCCCATTGTTTAAGTGCGGGTGGATGTGCCTTGCTCCAGCTCCCCAAAAAATTCGCCGACGAAATCGTCTCCCACGCCTTCGAGGAAGACCCCAAGGAATGCTGCGGCGTCCTGGCCGGCCCCAAAGGGCGCTTCATCAAACGCTTCCCCATGACCAACGTCGACCAGAGCCCCTATCGATTTAGCTGGGAGCCCAAGGAGCTTCTAAAGGTCTACCTGGAGATGGAGGACAACGGCTGGGAGCACCGCGCCGTCTACCACTCCCACACCCACAGCCCCGCCTACCCCTCCGACACCGACGTCCGAATGGCCGGCTGGCCGGAGGCTTACTATCTCATCGTCTCCCTGGAAGATAAAACAAAGCCCGTCATCCGCGCCTTCCGCATCGTTGACGGCAAGATTTCAGAAGAAACCCTTCGGGTGGTCTAAGCCCCGGTTATATTTGCTGGGCGGTGGTTGATTGAACATATTTTGGCGGCCCTTTCCCCTCTTCTTAGTCCTTGTCCTTCTCAGCCTTGCGTGCCGCGACTCTTCCCCCCCTTCTTCGCCCACCGCTGAAGACGCCGTCCCCGCCGGCACCGCCCTTCCCAAGTCCCTCCTCCAGATAGCCAGCGGCCGGCCTGCCCAGTCCCCCTGGGTCCAGGACCGCATCGACACCCTGGGCATCCTCTATAACATCTCCCCTGACGGTCTCGCGGCCCTCCATGCCCTGGAAGTCAACCAGACCGTCGGTAAGCCGGGCGCCTTCGGCAGCTACGGCTTCTTCAATTTCACCATCGTCGGCGAGTCCAAGCCCGTCCAGGTCATGCACGAGCTGGGCCACTCCTACTGGGGCGCCTTTCCCATCGACGGCGCCTCCCACCTCTCCTGGGAGCCCTCCGGCGGCGGCCTCCCCACTGCCATGGCCCGGTACCACGCCGATGTCCTCGATTTCATGGCCCAGCCGCCCGACCAGTACGAGCCTCTCCGCGAGCGATTTCGCGTCCTCCCCTCCCTCTCCATGGGCAACACCGAGCCCCTCTTTCATACCGTCGAGGCGGATATGGTCTATACCACCGCCGGGGACTTGGACCTGGTGCCTCCCATCCTGCGCAAGTACTGGCGCCAGTTCTTAGCCCCCGGCCCCTTCAACTCTTGGCTGGACGCCCTCGCCTGGTACCAGTCCCTCTCCACCAATGATCGGAATCTGGCTAACCGCTACCTTGGATTTGAGCACTTCGACCTCACCAACTACCGGACACTGCCGGCCCCCGCCTCGGCCAGGGTAGACCCCCTCGTCTCTACCGCCCTGCGCACCGAGGACCGCCAGCGTCTCCTGGACTTCGCCGGCCAGTGGGACCTCCTCCTGCTTCCCGCCGAGGACAAGCCAGACTTCCAGTTCTGGCGCGGCTATATGAACGACAAGCTGGACCTCCACAGAAGCCACCCCGCCCTCCTCACCGCCTCGCCTCTTCCCAATGCCGCGCCTCTGGCCGCTACCCTGGACTTCCTCACCGGCCTGAGCGGCCAGTCGGCCCAGGATAAAGCCCGCGCTGTCCATGCCCGCCTGGTCTACGACCCTTACCTCCCACCTCTCCTTCCCGCCCTGGACAACGCCACTCTGCTTGCCCTGTATCAGTCCGGCGTGGACATCTCTTCCAACACCATGCTGGGCGGGATGGAGGAGTTCCTTCAGCGCCTTCAAGCCCTCACGCCCGTGGTCAACGGCGTCATAGAAAGCGGCCGCGTCAGCCCCGCGGAGGGCGCAAAAAAGCTGACCGCCTACCTGACCAGCCTGGACTTGGCGGGCCGCAGGCAAGAGTTAAATCTCTTCTTCGACCTCCTCCGCGCCGCTGACCGCCGTGTCGCCTCCGATGTCATCTCCTCCCTCGATAACGCCCTTCTCCAGCGTCTCATCGAGTATGTGCCGGTGCCCCTCCGCTTCTCCCTCACGCCTCAGCGTACCCTCTCTGCCCTGGAAATAACCCCGGACGTCTCCAACTCCATCGCCTCCCGTGGCATTGCCCTTCTCATCCGGTACCACTCCGGTAACTACCGCATCGATGAGCCTTTCCACGACGAGCTATACCGAATCGTCTCCGCCCGCGCCGCCAAAGACCCCAACGCAGCGTTGCAGCTATTGGCCTCGACGCCCTTCCCCTGGGAGCGGTTCATCCTCCGCTATCCGACCGAGGCGGCCCGCATCCTGAGCGCCGACCTGGACTACGCCGTCCGAATCGTCAAAGCCTCGGATCCCATCGTCCTCCCACCCCAGCGCTTTGTCTACCGCCTCATCGCCGCCGACCCTCATCTCGCCGCTCGCATCCTCCAGCGCCTCGACAACCTGGGCAATAGGGAAATTGTCTTAGAATCGCTGGCCTACTTCGCCTACGACGCCCAGCGCAAAGCCCAGCTCCCCGCTTTGAACATATCCCTGGAATCAAACGGACGCTTCCTCGCCGCTCTCTTAGAGACCCTCGGCCAGCCGTGGCTTCAAGCCCGCCTCAGCGAGACCTTCTCCCTATATCACTCCCGCGTCGCCTCCAACGAATCGCCCCCTGACTTCCTCCAGGCCTGCCGCCACACCCTCGCCTCCGCCCTCTCCACCCTCCCCGCCGGCAGCCCGCGAGACTCACTAGAGGCCTTAATTATCGTTCTTTAGGGCTATACAATTCCTAAGCCAGGTCTCACTTCTTAGTGATACTGGTCATCCGAATGCGGCCTTCCTCTACGACCGAGAAATTTCCCGCCCAATCTATTCTGGATTTCAGTGCCGCAATAATAATAGAGGCGGCGCGAGCCGGACTTTTTGTTTCAATTCTCAAGAGGATAATGCCGTGTGATGCTTTAGCCCCTCGCAGGAAGGCAAGCTCGCCAAAGTCCTTATCAAAGGTCAGTAGGATTCTATCTTCAGTCTGAGCTCTCGCAAGGATTTCTTCATCACTACTACCTGGAATAGCTGTCCTGACCCATACCACGTCATAGCCGTTTTGACGCATTGCGGCCACGGCATCTCCAGGAACGTTCTCATCAGCCAGAATGCGCAATGCCGCCCTATACCTTCAGCGGGTACACCTTCTCGGCATGAAGTACCGCGCTGGCATAACCCAGGCATGCCCTGATATCTTCTCTAGTCAATCCTGGGTAGTTTTGCAAAATCTCGCCTTCAGTCCACCCCTGCGCCAGCAAGTCCACAACGAACTCGACAGCCAGGCGCGTTCCCTTAACGACAGGCTTGCCTGCTAGAATCTTGGGGTCTACCACTATGCGTTCTTTCCAGTCCATTAATGCCTATCCTTTGTAGATGCCATTGTACCAGACAGCCAGAACGCGCTCCCCCTACACCACCTTCTTCCTCCTGTTATTCAAATAGTCCACCATCACATACTCCCCCAGCCTGTCCGGCGTGCTGTAAAACGCCCGGCCCTTATTAATCCGCGTCAACTGGTCCACAAAGTTCACCAACTGGTAGCTGTTCTCCAGCATGAACGTGTTAATCACAATCCCCGACTGCGTGCATCGCCGCACCTCCTTCAGCGTCTCCATAATGCACTGGTAGCTCGGCGGGTAGCTGAAATACGCCTGCTCCCCCGCCAGGTGCGCCGTCGGCTCGCCGTCCGTTATCAGGATTATCTGCCGAGTTCCCCCCTTCTCCTTCGACAGCAGCTTCCTCGACAGCATCAGCGCGTGTTGCAAGTTCGTCCCCGGCGACCACGTGTTCCACACCAGTTTGGGTATGTCCTCTTCTTTGATCTCGTAGGCGTAGTCCGAGAATCCGATGATGTACAGGCTGTCGCGGGGGTACTGGCTGTGGATTAGCGAGAACAGCGCCATCGCCACCTTCTTCGCCGACCTGAATGCCCCGTACATCCCCATGCTCCGGCTCTGGTCCAGCAGCACCGCCGTCGCCGCGCGAGTCGTATGTTCGTTGCGATATATCTCGAAGTCCTGCGGCTCTAACTTCACCGGCACCTTCGGCCCCTGCCGCAGCACCGCGTTGCTTATGCTCCGCTTCAGATGCACCTGGAACGGGTCGCCAAACTCGAAAGGCTTCGTGTCCTCCTGTATCTCCCCCGTGGCCCCTCGGAGGAACATCTCGTGGTTGCCTACCCTATCCTTCTTCAACTGCGCGAACAGCTCCTGCAGCGCCCTCTGCCCTATCTTCCGGATCCCCCTCGGCGTCAGCGCCGGCTCATCCCCGCCCGTCACATACCCCGCCTCCTCCAGCATCCGCTGTAGCTCCTTCAACTGCTCCCACGCCCGCCGCGCCTCCTCCCCCAAAATCTCCGACAGCTTCTCCGGGTCGATGTCGTCCAGCTTCCCCGTCCGCATCACATCCTTCAAGTTGCCTTCCAACTGGTCCATCTGCTGCATCTGCCCCATCAGGTCCATAGCCTGGTCCATAGTCAGGCTGTCGTCCCCCATAAAGGGGTACTCCTTGGGGTCCATAGGCATCAACTGCGACATCAGCGCCCCCAGCTCCGCTATCTGCCGCTGCAGCCCCGGGTCCAGCGCAGAATTAATCGCCTCCTCCATCTCCTGCCGCGCTTCCGGCGACAGACTGTTCATCAGCGACTGCATCTGGGCCATCTGCTGCGCCATCCGCTCCATCAACTCTTCAAAGCTCTTCGGCGGATTGTCCCCGAACATCTGGCCCCACTTGTCCATAAACCCCTGAAAGTCCGGCTTCAGCCCCATCATCTTCTCGCGCATCATCCGGTTCAGGTCCTGGAAGAACTCCTTAAGCGCCTCATTCTGCTCCGGCGTCATCCCCTGGAGCCGTTCCTTGATGTCCTGCATCATGTTATTGGCCATGCGCTCTTTCAGCATGTCCAGCAGCTCCTGGAACTTGCGCTGCGCCTCCGGGTCCATGAAGTCGTACTCCATCAATTCCTTGATGGCCCCGCCCATGCTCTCCGGCAGGCCGTCCAGCTTCTCCTTGTTCCGCTGCGCCCGCTGCTGCAGCATCTTGTTCAGCGCTTCCTTCTGCGCTCTGTCCGTCCCCTCGGCATCCTCCACCTGCTTCTGCCCCTCCTCCACCCGCTTCTCAATGCCCTGCCGCTCCGTGTTGACCACATCCTCCAGCCGCTTCTTCAAGTCCTCCACCACCGAGTCCATATTGAAACGCTGCAACTGCTGCTGGCGCTGGTTCTTTAACTGCTCCATCATTTCCTGCAAGCCCTTCATCCGCTGCCCCTGGGGGTTCTGCATCCCCCGACGAAACATCTCCCGCAGCGCCTTCATCACGTCCCCGTGCTGCATCAGCTCGTCCGACATGCGCTCCATCAGTTCGTCGGCGTCGATATCGAAAACGTTCTGCGTCCCGTCCCACCTGCAGTACCTATACCCGCGGTTAATCATATATGCCTCCCATTGAGGCTATTTGGAGAATACCAACCTGGCTTCATGGTACTAGGCTATATGTATTGGGGCAAGGCGTATCACGATGACAATTACTCGAAGGTGCTCTATACAAGCCGAAGAGGTGAGACTGCTTCCCTGCGTCTTCCCATCTCATTCCCTCCCACTGTAACGTCACGTGCTAAATCGAGGTTTGACTTGTATGAAAGGACTGATG
The DNA here is from genome assembly GCA_016872285.1 of SAR202 cluster bacterium. Classification (NCBI taxonomy): domain Bacteria; kingdom Bacillati; phylum Chloroflexota; class Dehalococcoidia; species SAR202 cluster bacterium. The sequence continues at coordinate 16,008 of VGZZ01000050.1, forward strand.
GCTTACGAGGAACTTCCTTCTCCCCTTGTGGGAGAAGGCGCAGGATGAGGGGTAAACCCTGGAGGCACAATGCTTTATCAATGCCGCATGTCACTAGAGTTTCATCTCCAGTGCCCTTGAACAGTTAACGTCAGTGAGCTTGAGTGGAGACAAGAATGTTCTCACAACCACGGGCAGCCGGCATAGCCCCACAGAGCATCCCAATTGACATAAATCACGCCGTATTTGAGCCTTAAACTAACGGACCTTAGCTTGTCGCAACATGGCCATCAAGACTCAACGAAATAACGGTCATTTCCGGCGGTACCGCCAGATCGCTGGCGCCCTGGTTCGTCACGGACTGGGACCTATGGTGGGACAGATTGGGCTGCAAAGCTGGGCCCCCTCTAGGCTGCCTTTCTTTGGCCGTCGAAGCGCCAACGCCAAAACCCGGCCCGAGCACCTCCGCATGGCCTTCGAAGAGCTAGGCACCACCTTCATTAAGCTGGGCCAAATCCT
>VGZZ01000051.1 GCA_016872285.1 SAR202 cluster bacterium
GTCTACCACTCGAAGAAGGGCCACACGGGCGTCAAAGGCTCTAGCCGCCGACTTGGCGTAGGGCAAGACGGCCTGGGACCACTTAGAGCCATCTAGGGGAACAAGGACTCGGCTGAACATCTTTATCTCCCTTAGTTTTAGGAATTCCTCGCTCAGCTCAAAGAAGACTTATAAAAATAATCCTTTGTTAAGCAAATTATACGCCCTGCTTATCGACAACCACAGAAAAATGGGAACTATTCGCGCTTAGCGTCAAAGGAAGCTTAGCAAGCTTTATTGACGAGACATATCCAAAGACGTAAGATTCCCTGCCTGCGCATATGCTGAACGTGCCATAGCCTGTGGCTTTCCCTAAGATTTTCTACGGCTGGTGGATCGTCGCCATCTCCGCCACAGTCAACGCCATACTGACCGGCGTTTTCATCTGGGGTTCAGCGGTGTTCTTCCTGCCTATCAGCCGTGACCTGGAAATAAGCCGCGCCGCCACAGCCCTGCCCTTCTCCATCTCGCGATTTGCCGGCAGCTTCCAGAGCCCGATTTTCGGCGTCCTGGTGGACAAGTTTGGCCCCAGCCGAGTCCTCTTCCTATGCGCCGCCCTGGCCGGCCTGGGCTTTGTCTTGCTCAGCCGTGTCGACAGCTATGTACTCTACGTCCTGGTCTTCATCGGCGTCATTGGCCTGGGAATGCAGTCGGGCTTCGACGCCGCCACCATGGCTACGGTGGGTAAGTGGTTTGTGAGAAAACGCGGCGTCGCCATGTCGCTGACGGCCATAGGGTTTGCTTCGGGCGGCGCTATTCTCACGCCCCTGGTGGCCCTGGGTGTGGCCGAGCTGGGCTGGCGCGACACGTCGCTGATCATCGGCATCCTCGTCTGGGTTATTGTTCTGCCACTGTCCACCCGTCTCTACCGCTCCCCCGAATCGCGAGGCCTCCAACCCGACGGCACGCCCCGGCCGTCCTCGTCTCCAGCCGCCGCCAGCCAGACTATGGACGGCTTCAGCATTCGCGAGGCGATGACGACTCGCGCCTACTGGCAGTTGGCGTTGAGCCTGGGTCTGCGGGCGGCGGTCTTCGGCATTGTCATGGTGCAGATAGTAGCCATCATGGAGTGGAAGGGAGTGGAGGAGTCCACGGCAGGATTCCTGGTGGGGCTGATGGCCTTCCTGGGCATACCTACGGCGCTGTTCATGGGATGGCTGGGCGACCGCGTGCCCAAGAACCGCCTTGTCGCCATTGGCGACTGCACGGCATCGGTCTCTCTCCTCATCCTTCTGTTGATGGACCAGGTGCCTATTGGGGCTTTCGTGATGATCTTCGTGCTGTGGTCGCCTAACCAGGGCAACTGGCCCCTGAGCTGGGCGCTGCTGGGGGAGCGTTTCGGCAGAAAGAACTTCGGCGCGCTGAGGGGAGGGCTCATCGCCACCATGAGCGTCCTGAGCTTCGGCGCGCCCCTCTACACAGGCTGGGTCTACGACCAGACCGACAGCTACACCTGGGCGCTGGCCCCGGCCTTTGGCCTGATGCTCGCCTCGGCGGCGATGATCTGGTCTATGCCAAAGCCGCGACGAGTGGGAGCATAGTCACCGTTGGAGAGGATGTCTTAATTCTGTGTCTCACCACGTATATAGTTCAAACACTGAAAACACACAACGTGTTAAGATAAAAACTCTCGACCGAGGAAAATTTTGCGTTACTCCGATTATGCGCAAAAACGCATGCAAGCCCGAGGAATAACCGAGGATGAGGTTGAATACTGCAGATTGCGCCCCTACGAGCGAAGCTATGAATCTGATGGCGATACAATCTACATGGCAAGGTTGCCTGACGGCGGCACACTTAAAGTTCGGGTTTGAATAGTTGTAAACGGAGAGACAATCATTGATGTTTTCCGCTTGAAATGAGGGGGCGATATGGCTGCCAAGACGCCAAAAATTCTCGCTATCGAGTATGACAACAAAACTGATGCTTTGTATCTTCGTTTTAGTGATAGTAAGGTGAGCTACAGCAAGGAGATCACTTCTAATCTCATCATCGATTTTGATGAAGCTAACCACCCAGTTGGACTTGATCTCCAACGCGCTACCGAGACTATCAAGCGCAGCAAGCGGCTATCCGGTATGTTCGTATCGCCTCCCCAGCCTGGAAATATAGGCCTAGAACTGCTCATGGAATAGCGCTCACTATTAAGCGGTTTTCTCTCCATTTGCCCTAGCCTTTTCTCGACACTCTTCAGAGCGCACCAATATAATCTCGTGATGTCATTTCGGGGAGCGGCGCCAATTCCAGTCGACTGAGCTGTGCGCCGCGCCTTCATCCAGGACAAAACCTTGCTTCAGCGAATCCGAGGTGTCTATTACGGTTGGTGGATAGTCGCCTCCGCTTTTGTAGTCAACGCCATCTCCACCGGCGTTTTCTTTCTAGGTTTCTCCGTCTTCTTTCTCCCTATCCAGCGGGACCTGGACATCAGCCGGGCGGCGGCCTCCCTTCCTTTTTCCCTTTCCCGAATCGTCAGCGGCGTGACCGCGCCCTTGCTGGGCTTCAACCTGGACAAGATCGGCGCCAGCCGCGTGTTGATGCTGGCAGGCTTGCTATGCGCCCTGGGGTTCATCTTTATAGGCCTCGCCCAGAGTTTCATCATATTTCTGCTGATATTCATGTTCCTTCTGACCCCCGGCTTCCAGGGCGGAGTCGACACGCCCACCACAGCCACGGTCAGCCGGTGGTTTGTCAAAAAGCGCGCCACCGCCCTGTCCCTGGGATCCGTGGGATACGCCCTGGGCGGGGTAATCCTCACGCCGCTTCTCGCGGTATCTGTGGTCCAGTTTGGATGGCGGCCCACTGCCATCGCGACAGGAATCGCCATCGGCGTCGTGATCATACCCCTGGCGCTGGTGCTAAAAGGATCGCCGGAGGAGAAAGGGCTGCTGCCGGACGGTGCGCCGGTAACGCCCCTGCGTTCGGGCGAAAGCCGGGGCCGCGGCTCCATACCTCTATCAGCCGACGACTTCACCTTTAAGGAAGCCCTCCGCACTCCAACCTTCTGGTGCCTGTCCGTGAGCTACGGCATCCGGGGCATGGTGTGGAACGGCATCATGATCCATATCGTCGCCATCATGGTATGGAAAGGCATGGAGGAAAGCACCGCCGCGCCGCTGTTGGGCGTGTTCCCTCTAATGTGGATTCCTGTGACTCTGACCATGGGCTGGCTTGCCGGCAAGTGGCCCAAGCACAAAATCGCGGCGGTGGCGGCCTTAGCCAACGGCGCCGGCCTACTGCTCTTCTTCACCTCCGATTTGATTAGCCTGTGGCACGTGCTGCTGATTTTCGCGCTCTTTGCCCCCAGCGAGGGGTCCTGGGCCCTGGCCTGGGCTATGCTGGCCGACCAGTTCGGCAGGAAAAACTTTAGCGCGGTGCGAGGCGGTATGCAGGTGGTATTCAGTGTCATGGGCATCGGCGCGCCCTTCTATTCCGGCTGGATTTACGACCGCACGGAGAGCTATACGTGGGCTATCATTCCCGCCGCCGTGGGCCTGGGCATAGCCGCGGTGCTGAACTGGTTCATGCCCCAGGCCCGCAAGCCCGCGCCCGCTGCGCCTGCCCAGCCCAACCTAGCTGCGGCTGTTAAGTAGCGCGCCGATGGTGGCGACGACAAAGGGCGTCGCATAGGTCAAGGGTATCTTCCAGTAGAAGGCGTTCCGCCAATCGCCGCGCAAAAGCACGTCTCCCTGGTTAAGCAGCGTGAGGATGGTACCGACAATTAGGCAGACGATAAGGGAGCGTCGCAGCATGGGGCCATGGGACAGCGCGTGTCGTAGGCACTTGCGGGACTCGCCAGACTTGCCGCGAAAGGTGAACCGTGACCGTTCTCAATAGGACAGGCGCAGGCGGCGCAGGTCTGGAGGGTGGTCATCGATGGGCGGTAGGGGACGTGGAAGCGAAGCGCGCCGGCGAGAACATGTCTAGAGCAAACCTGCTCTGGCCCTTCATTACTAACTCCGCCGTAGCCAGACCCATGGACGGGCTGAGGATGATACCCTTGCGGCCCGCGCCAGTGCAAAGGTACACGCCCTTCCATCCCGGCGCCTCGCCGATGATGGGGAGACCGTCAGTGGAGACGGGGCGGAGGCAGGCCGTCTGCTTCACCACGTTGGCTTCTTTAATCGCGGGGAGGAAGGCGGAGACCTCACGCAGGATGCGCGCGCGTGCCGCCTGAGTCGGCTCGTCGTCGAAGCCCACCTGCTCCTCGGTGGTGCCGGCCCACACCAGGCCGTCGGGCTTAGAGCCGGCGTAGTTGCCGTTCTCGTCGTGTATAGTGCAGCGCATGGGACCGCCGGGGAGGTCGACGCGCAAAATCTGGCCCTTGAGGGGATAAATGGGGATGGTCATGCCCAGCCAGCGCTGCGCCAGGCTCATCCACGGCCCCATCGCCAGCACCACTTTCTTGGCTTCGACGGCGTCGACGTCCATCAGCACCTGGCAGCCGCTCAAGGCGCGTTTGAGGCCCCGCACCTTCCCATAAGTGACCTTGACCCCGCCAAGCTCCGCCGCTCTAGATAGCGCCATGGTGTAGTCGTAGGCTTCCAGTATCCAGGTGCCCCGCACCAGCAGCCCCCCGTGGACCTCCGGCGAAACTCGCGGCTCCATGTCCAGGACGGCCCGCGTGTCTACCCACTGGGTAGTCACTCCGTCGATGCTCTGGGAGTACCGCGCCAGGACGCCCAGGGCCTTGGCCTCCTGCTCCGTTGATGCCAGGTATATGGAATCACGAGGTTCCGCGTGATAGTCGACGCCGGTGGCATCCCGCAGCTCGCCGGCCATCTCGCGATGCATGAAGAAGCCCTGTCGGCACAGTTCCTCCAGCGGCCCGGGGATGCCCGCGCCCGAAAGGGGGCTGAGAAGGCCCATGGCGAAGCCCGATGCCGCGCCGGCAATGCCTGAGCTTTCGATGAGGGTGACGTCGGCGCCTTCCTTGGCCAGGTAGTAGGCCGTGGCGCAGCCAATGGCCCCTCCACCGACAATTGCTATCTCGGTACGTTCCATAGTGAAGCCCCCCGTGTTAGCGATATGTTATCACCATGCCCAGTGCGTTGGCACTTACCTACTGGGGTTAGCGGTGGAGGTCTTCCTGAGTCAATCCAAGATCCCGAAGTATGGAGCGTAACGTGCCCGTGGGGACTTCACCTCGGTGTCGGGCGATTAGAGTCTCACGGTTGGAGCCTGGGATGCCCCAAACTTCATGACGCTTGCCGTCACGTATAAAAACTACACCAGAGCGTCGAAGCTGGCGCTTGAGCTCACCGTAGGTCGTTCAGCAGTAGCGGCTTTGGAGCCAGTCCTCTTCACCTTAGGTTTTGGCGTTTCAGCGTCATTCACGAAAATAGAGGCGCGCAGAGGCAAATGGTTTTGCTTTGTTATACCGGCTGGAAGTTCCCGTCCTTCTTCCTGATAGATATCAATGAACATGAGAATGCATTCTTGGATTTCCGAAATCCCATCTTCTAGGGTCTTTGTATCCACCCAGCACCCTCTAAGCCCCGGTACCGATACGCGCCACAGGCCATCCTCTTGTTTAGATATTTCCAAAGGGACTTGATAGAACATGACAAACTCCTGAGGCTTTGTGAGGATATTATCGCATACTGATCACAGACACGAAGCCCAGTATATAGGAGTTTCCGTGTTGCTTTAGTCGGTGTGGTCTGATAAAAATGACAAATCTTTTAATCGGGGTTGGAAAATGAGCGTCGCAGAGCGCATGAGTCGATTGGGGACAGAGACGGCCTTTGAGGTGCTGGGCAAGGCCCGCGCCCTGGAGGCCAAGGGCCAGGACATCGTTCACCTGGAGATAGGCGAGCCGGACTTCGACACGCCTAAACACATCACCGACGCCGCTATCCAGGCCCTCAAGGACGGCCATACCCACTACGGCCCCACGGCGGGCATACCGGAGCTTCGCGAGGCCATCGCGCGAAACGTCAGCAAGACTCGCGGCATCAAGGTCAGCCCCGATCAGGTGGTAGTCACCCCCGGCGGCAAGCCCATCATGTTCTTCGCCATCCTGGCCCTGGCCCAGAAAGGCGACGAGGTCCTCTACCCCAACCCCAGCTTCCCCATCTACGAGTCTATGATCCGCTTCAGCGAGGCTAAGCCCGTGCCCGTCCGCCTCATCGAAAAAGACGGGTATCGCATGGATATCGAAGACCTGGCCTCCAAGCTGTCGCCGAAGACGCGGCTGGTGATCCTGAACTCGCCGCAGAACCCCTGCGGGTCGGTGATGACCAAGGGCGACATCGCGGCGCTGGCGGAGCTGCTGGGCGACCGCGAGGACATATACGTGCTGTCCGACGAGATTTATAAAGACATTATCTACAGCGGCAGGCACCACAGCATCGCCGCCGAGCCGGGGGTGGGCCAGCGCACCATGATCCTGGACGGCTTCTCCAAGTCTTACGCCATGACCGGCTGGCGATTGGGCTACGGCGTCTTCCCGCCAGCAGTGGTGCCCCACATCGTCAAGCTGGCGGCCAACAGCGTATCCTGCGCCCCCACCTTCACCCAGCGGGCCGCCGTCGCGGCGCTGGAGGGTTCCCAGGAGCCGGTAAAGAAAATGGCCGCCGAGTTCCGCGCGCGCCGGGATTTAATCGTGAAGGGGTTGAACAGCATCCCGGGCATCAACTGTCCAGAACCCCAAGGCGCCTTCTACGCCTTCCCCAGCGTCAAAGGGACGGGCATCGGCAGCCTCGATTTCCAGGAGCGCGGGCTGAAGGAAGCAGGCGTGGCGCTGCTGAACGGCGCGGCCTTCGGCAAGTACGGCGAAGGGTTCATCCGGCTTTCCTATGCCAACTCGCAGCAGAACATCAAGAAGGCCATCGACAGGCTGGACGGGTGGGTGAGGAAGAATGGGAAGAAAACAAACACAAAGAAATGAGGAGACCTCCCATGCCACCCAAGAAAGTTAGCCCCATTCCCGCCGGCTATCACACGGTGACTCCCTATCTCGCCATCAAAGGCGCCGCCCAAGCCATCGATTTCTACAAGAAGGCTTTCGGGGCCACGGAGATTTTGCGTGTGCCCGGCCCTAACGGCAATTCCATCGGCCACGCCGAAGTCCAGATTGGAGACTCGCGCGTCATGCTGGCCGACTAGCATCCTGACATGGACTTCCTTGGTCCTAAGACCCTCAAGGGAGCGGCGGTCCAGATTCACCTTTATGTCGAGGATGTGGACACTGTCTTCAATCGAGCCGTGAAGGCTGGCGCCAAGGCCCTGCGCCCCCTCCGCGACGAGTTCTACGGCGACCGCACCGGCAGCCTGGAGGACCCCTTCGGCCACGTATGGCACATCGCCACCCATGTTAAAGACGTCACCATGGATGAGGTGAAGAAGGCCGTCAATAAGATGGCCGAGGACGCTAAGAAGCGCAAGTAGCCTTCAGGCCGTCCCTCGGTTAGGGCAATGGGGGTAAGCCCCCATGCGGATTCAGGGGTCTGCACCCTACCTGCTCATGTTTTGTTGGTTAGACTTGCATTGGGTTGACTCAGATTTCCAGAAAGCCCATTCCGATTTATCAGCGTCAGCAACGGCTAGATAATGTCTGGGGGCAATCTCAATGCACGCAGAGCAGGTTAAACGACTCAAAAAAGATTGGGCAGCCAAGGGCGGCCCGCCGTGTGAGCATCCTCTCATTGAGAAAGTGCGTCAAGAGGGGGCTGAAACAGGACACAAGGCCTGTGTAATCTGCGGCGCCTTCGCCTTAGACGCCAAACCCAAAACCTTCGATTGGTGGCCTGGCGTTTCTGCCTCCGACTAGTTCGTACGGCGCCCCACAATTCCTTTAGGCACGCCCAGTAGATACGCCTACCCTGACGTCTCCCCGTCACCGAAGGCATACCGAAGAAATAGGTGGTCGGCGGCGCGTTTGACCCCCGCCAGCTCTCCCCACAGGGGCCGGTCCGGCGCAAAGACCTTGCCCTCCACCAGTCCCGGGCGGTAGGTCCCTCGCTCCCGGCCCGCCACCTGGGGCGACAGTGTGAGGAAAAGCTCGTCCAGCAGATTCTCGGCAAAAAAGTCGCCGATGAGCTGGGGGCCTCCCTCCACCAGCGCCACCTCCGGCTCTCGGAATCTGGATATCGCCTCCAGCACGTCCTGGGCGCTCAACCGGCCCGTCTTCCCCACTGCCCTCACCTCCACTGACGGCGGCATGGCGCGTCCCCCCAGCCGCTCCATCCCCGCTGAAGTAGTTATGATGAGTGCCTGCGCATGACCGGACTGGAACACTGGAAGTCCCAGGTCCACGCTCCCGCTGGCGGTGACAATGACGGTTAAAGGCTGCCCCTCTTTACCCAGGCTGGCGCGAAGGCGCTCATAGTCGGCGGCATGGGCGGGGCTGACGTGCCGGGGCGTCCATATATGCCTGGGCACGGCGCGAAGGGTGCCCGCCCCCCACCACCACGGCATCGGAAACGGCGCGCAGCAGGCCCATGACCATCTTATCGTGAAGGCTGTCGCCGCTGATAGGCCCGCCGCCGGACTTGCCCGGCACATTTAACGTAACCACGCCGTCCAGCGTCGACACAAAGTTGCCTATGACATAAGGGCGTTTGGCGGCGCGCCGGGGGCGGACAGGAAATCGAAGGTCGCCGTAGAGTCCGTGGAGCGCCGGCGGCAGCGGTATCTCAAAGGACGACTTGTCGTAGCGGTCATAGAGGGTCTCCAGGGGCGGCAGGCTGGTAACAGTCACTTGCGCAGCCCGCAGGCCACAAAGAAGTCTTCCCGCAGCGCCGGGTCCTGGTCATAGTTGCCCCGCCAGAAAGTGGTGCGAGTCAGCGGCTGCACCTCCCGCACACCGCGCATCTGTGTGCACATATGGTGGGCCTCCAGATACACCGCCACGCCGTGGGGCGCCAGCATGTCCTCCAGCATATCGGCCACCTGCTGGCCCACCCGCTCCTGAACCGTGAACCGCTTGGCGAAGAGCCGCACCAGCCGCGTGAGCTTGGATATGCCGATGATGTGTTCGTGAGCAATATAGCCGACGTAGGCGTTGCCGTAGAAGGGGAAGACGTGGTGTTCGCACAGCGAGAAGAAAGATATGGGGCCTTCCACAATCTGGCTGGAATGGCATGAGGGGCCGCCACGGCACTCAGTAGGGAAGACCCACAGCAGCTTGGGGTCGCCGTCATAGCCCTCGGTGGCATCGATCATGGCCTGGATGAATCGATGGGGCGTCTCGCGCGTGCCCTCGGTATTTAAGTCCAGGCCCATGGCCTGGAAGATTTCCGCCATGTAACGCTCGTACTTCTGCATCTGCTCCGGCGAGAACTGGCGTCGTCGCAGCGCCATGGCCGCCAGGAAGGCCTGCTCATCGGTATCAACGCTGTTGACTCTAAGGATGTCCACTTCTCACCTCGATTCCATGTCTGACGCCCTACTAGGCCTTAGTCCGTTAGCGCGGCTACTGCGTACGGGCGGGATCCAGGGCCGGGGAAAGCAACGAATCCGTGTCATGGACAACGGTCTGCTTCTGGATAAGGGTGCGGGCCAGGGACACGTCGTCCTTGTTGTTTACCAGCAGCGCTCCTGCAACCTTACCGTCCTTCAGATAGAGGCCGGTAAACTTCTCAGACTCCACTGGGCGTTTAACGATTCGGTCCCACTTGGGCGCGTAGCCATACCATTCGATGTGCAGGTCGAACATATCCGAGAAGAACTCCGGCGCGTCGTGGACAATACATTCGTCCCCCGCCATATTGCGGGCTGCGCACACCCCCAGATGGGCGGCCACCTCCCAGTGTTCTATGCGCATGGCGGTACCAAAGAGGGGGTGATAAAAACGCGCCACGTCGCCCGCGGCGTAGATGTTCGGGTCCTCTGTCTTCAAATAGGCGTCCACCACAACCCCGTTCTCCACCTTCAGCCCCGCCGTCTCCGCCAGCGTGGTCTCCGGCTTCACACCCACGCCGACGACGACAAAGTCGCAAGGCACTACGGCGCCGTCCGATAGGACCGCCCGTCCACCCTCTGAGCGCCCTCCAATCGCGTCACCTGCGCGCCCATGCGAATATCGACGCCCCGCCCTTGCAGCGCGCTCTGGAAAAACCGGCCCATCTCCTCGCCCACAATCCGCTCCCACAGAACCTTCGCGTTGTCGACTACTGTGGCTTTTATCCCCACCTGGGTCATAGATGCGCCCACCTCCGCGCCAATGAACCCCCCGCCGACCACAAGGACCGAACGGCCCGCTCTAATCTGGCCCTTGATCCGGTCGCTGTCGTCGCGGCTGCGCAGGTAGAAGACGCCTTCCAGTTCAGCGCCCGGCAAAGACAGGCGTCTTGGCGTCGCGCCCGTAGCCAGCAGCAGCTTCTCGTAAGTCACCGTATCGCCGTCGTCCAGGGTTACGGAACGCCCCGCCGCGTTCAGCGACGTGGCGCGTACGCCAAACCGAGTTTCAATGTTCGCCTTCTGATAGTCTTGCGCGGACTTTATGGGCATGCGCTCAGCCGTCCGCTGGCCCCGCAGATAGTCCTTGCTGAGGGTATAACGCTTGTAAGGGACCTGGGCCTCAGCGCCCACTATAAGAATGCTTCCCTGAGCGTCTAGGTCTCGAAGAGTAAAAGCTGCCGTCGCGCCCGCGTTGCCCCCGCCGATAATGAGATACTTCACGTGAGCCATTACGCCACCTCCCCTTCCGCTTCATCTCAGGCTCATGCCCTAATTTAATTATAGGCGCAGATGTGAAAATATAGCCACGGGCCTCAGGCTCGTCCCTCTCTACAGCCTCCCCATCACCATCTCTTTGAACCGCCGCAGGCGCTCCGGCCTGTCGACGTCCGGCACGTTCAGGTTATATTGAGTGACACCCAATCTAGCCCACTGCTTGATGCGGTCGGTAAGCTCCTCCGGCGTGCCGCGAAGGCCCTGGAAACGCTGCTCCAGGTACTCCTTCACGCCGTACTCTTGCGCCAGCCTGTCGTAGCGGGCCAACTGCTCCGCCGATGGCCGTCCGTGGGTGGTCAAGTCGTAGGCGGCGCCCAGCTTCCTGATACCCTCCTTGTGCTCGTCCGGAATAAACTTGCCCTCCAGGGTGAACCGCGCCAGATAGTTGGCCTCGCGGGCGGCCCCGCCCTGGGGGTCGGCGGCGTCCCGGGCGTCGGTATAGAGATTGAACTGCACGCCCCACCACAGGTCCAGGTCCCTCAGGGCGCGGCCCGAAGCCTTCGCCCCCTCCTCCACAGCCAAAATCGCGCCCTGGATAACCTCCGGCGTTGTTCCGGCCGCGATGATAGCGCCGTCCGCGATTTCGCCCGCCAGACGCAGGGTCTTGGCCCCAGTAGCGGCGATGTAGATGGGTATGCGACGCCGCGCCCAGGGCAGCCGGCAGGCCCGCCCTTGATATATGGCCTCGCCTTTCTCCAGCAGGCCCCGCAGCGCCGTCACGTACTCCCTAAGGGCCTCCACTGACGACGCCTTGTGGCCGGCGTTATAGACGCCGCTGTTGCCTGTGCCGATACCGATGTGGAGACGCCCCGGCGCCAGGTCGTCCACCGATGCTGCGGCGCTGGCGGTGACCACCGGGTGCCGCGTTATAGGGTTGGTGACCCACGGGCCGAAGGTGGTCCGGCTGGTGTGGAGGGCGGCTAGCGCGGCGCTGACCCACGGGTCGCGGTAGAGCGCCGGCGAGTCGGCAATCCCGATGCGATGGTAACCCAGAGACTCGGTGGCCTGGAACCAGGCTATGGCGTCGCGGGGGTGCGTGGGCCGGGACGTGGCGGCGAACTTGATGTCCATGGGAGGCCTTAGACGAGATGGAGAGATGGTAGGAATAAGGTCATTTGCTGTCAAGAAATGGCGGCTTTCTAACGGTGTAACGCCCAGGCAAAGGCCACCGCTTAATCGTGAGCAGGCGGGAACCAAGTTTCGCCCCGTCTTTCGCGAGGTCCCGCAAAACTGACCGGCTAGAAGAGTAAGCTCGTGCAGCCCCAGTGGAAAAGAAGAGCACCTTACAACCGCGTCTGTTTGAAAGGCCGTCGAGTTACAGAGTGCGTCGTCGTACCTCCTCCTAGACAGTACTCTGCAAGTCACGCCTCCCCCATCAACGCTTTAGTTGCGTTCTATCTCAATTTCCAAGAATGACGGGCGCTCAATTAGCGCCTCCTCAATGAGGTGAAGTTTTATATAGGGCTTCCCCTGTCTCTCGGCCAGTCGTGTAAGGCATAATAGAGGCATCAAGGAGGCCACATGCCCAACGACGCCGTCATATACAAACGCCAGGGCCGCACCGCCTACATCACCCTCAACCGGCCCCAGGTCCTCAACGCCGTCAACCGAGACCTGGAGTCCGGTCTCGTCGACACCCTCCGCCAGTTCGACGCCGACGACGCGGCGTGGGTGGCCGTCCTCCACGGCGCGGGCCGCGCCTTCTGCGCTGGCGCCGATATCAAGCAGAGCTTCCACGGCGCGTCGCGGCAGCAACGCGACCAGCAGTGGGGCGCCGGCATCAGCCCCGACGGCCTCCTGGGCCGTTCCATCAACTGGAAGCCCGTCATCGCCGCCGTCCACGGCCACTGCCTCGGCTGGGGCATTCTCATCGCCGCCGAGTGCGACCTGGTGGTCGCCAGCCAGGAGGCCATGTTCGGCCTTACCGAGACCCTTCGCGGCTTTCCCGGCGGCCCCGCCTGGGCCCGCCTCAACGCCTTCATGCCCTCCAAAATCGCCACTGAGATGCTGCTGACAGGCCAGGCCAAGCCCGCCGCCGAACTTCACCGCCTCGGCTTCGTCAACCGCCTTACGCCCACCGGCGGGCACCTCGATGCCGCCCAGTCCCTGGCCGACGAGGTGCTGAAGGCCCCGCCCTTGGCCGTGCGCTCCGGCGTCCGCGTGACACGATGGCAATGGAACCGTCCCTCCGCCGACGCCGACTACTACCAGGCCGCCCTCCGCCTCCACCTCACCGAAGACTTCGAGGAATCCTCCCGCTCCTTCGTAGAAAAACGCCCCCCGGAATACAAGGGGCGATAAGATGAAAGCTCGGCGCTATGGGCCATAGCCATAATATCCTCAGCGAGAGTGTGGAGAAGGCCAAGCCCTTGGCGCCTGCGCTAAGCCTGTTCGAAGGGCCAGGGTCTCAGGTGTCCCATTTCTGGTTCTCCTTCTTCTCCTATTGCAAAGGAGAAGAGGGAGTTAGACGCCGTCCTGAGCCTGGCCGAAGGAGGGTGATGAGGTGATCTTATTTTTTCTTTCCCTCTCTTCCTGCAGGAAGAGAGGGATAAAGGGTGAGATGGTATCCCAATCAAAGAGCGGCTACGATTCACATAAACAACCTGTCGCCTTGGACTTCCCCAACCAGCGCAGTAGATAAACCCAATGCCAGCTAATCTAACTCCCCAATATCGAGAGGTCGAACGCAAATACCGCGAGGCCACCAGCCTGGCGGCCAGAATCGCCGCCCTCCAGGAGATGATGGCCGTCATCCCCAAGCACAAAGGCACCGACCACCTCCGCGGCGAGCTTCGCGCCCGCATGGCCAAGCACATGGAGGAGATGGAAAAGCCCAGGGCTGGCGGCCCGGGCAGCGGCGGTCCCCAGCCCTTCAACATCAGGAAAGAGGGCGCCGGCCAGGTCCTCCTCATCGGCCTCACCACCAGCGGCAAGTCGGAGCTTCTCAACGCCCTCACCGGCGCCCCCGCCAAGACCGGCGACTATCGATTCACCACCCAGGTCCCCATGGTCGGCATGCTGCCCTTCGAGAACGTCAACATCCAGCTTATCGATACCCCCTCCCTCGACTATAAGGACATCCAGTCCCAGCTCTTCGGACTCCTGCGCCAGTCCGACTACGTCCTGGTGGTGCTGGACCTGTCCAAGGACCCGGTAAAGGAGTTGGAGGAGGTCATGGGCGTCCTGGACCAGTGGGGCTTCGCCCTGCTGGAGAAAGGGCAGTCCCTAGACGAGGACGCCGCCAAGGTCCAGAAGCCCGCAACGCTCCTCGCCAACAAGGCCGACATGGACGAAGACGGCGCACGGTTCCAAGCCCTGGAGTCCGCCTGCGGCTCCCGCTTCCCCATCCTCCGCGCCTCCTGCCTGGACGGCGCGGGCCTTGGCGTCATGGGCCGGGAGGTCTTCCAGGCGCTGGGCAAAATCCGCGTCTACACCAAGCCACCCAGCGGCAAGCCCTCTATGGACGACCCTATGGTGGTGCCCGTCGGCAGCACCGTCGCCGACGCCGCCGAGCGCCTCCACAAGGACTGGCGGGACAAGCTCAAGTACGCGCTGCTATGGGGCTCCGCCAAATTCGAGGGCCAGCGCGTAGGCCGAGAGTACGTCCTGTTCGACGGGGATGTGATGGAGCTGCACGGATAGTACCCTCACTCCCCCTGCCTCCCCTTCGCCACCCGTGGCAGGTACCGCCCCGCCTCCACCAGCAGCGCCAGGCTCGACAAAAAATCGTCGTGGCCCCGCGACGCGTCCACCTAGAAGTCCATGGTCTCATTCAATCGGTACCGCGCCCGCGACGACCCCACCTGCCGCCAGAACTCCGCCCACTCCTCGGACCCGTCCCGCATGTACATCTTCAGCCGGCCGGCGTTCACCGCCCCCATCATCTCATAGCCCAGCTTGGACTTCATCGGCGCCGTAAACTTTATCGGCTCCACCATTAACCTTCCCAGGGCTTTGGTCAGGTGGCTGGCCACGCCCTCCCCTAGCCCCGTGGCGTCCACCGCCACACGTTCTTCAGCAGGTCCGCCAGTTGCGACATGATCTGATGGTGCGGCGTCCCCCTCCAGACCAGGTGCTCGACGACCAGTATGCCCGGGTCTCGAGTCGTCTCGTTCACCGACGAGAAGTCCAGCTCGCCGATGGTCAGCACCGTCGAGTCCTGGCGCGGCGCCGCGGCCTCGCCCTCCGGCGCGCCGCCCGCCACGTCCAGCCCCGCCACATAGACACCGCCCGGCGACGGCTGCCGCTGTCGAGGGTGCCAGCCCTGGAGCTGCGCCTGCTGCGCCGTCGAAAAAAGCCCACCCCCGCCGGCCACGGGCAGCAGCAGGTACTGGGTGCGGAAGAAGGGGTGGTCTTCGCCCATACGCTGCCGCTCCCCGTCTACATATGTCCTGTAAAGCTCGTTGTAGTCCGCCACCACATCCCAGGGAATGGAGAAGTGGCGTTTCATGCCGTCCTTGCGCTCCAGCTCCAGATTTAGCTCCCGAGTCTCCTCCAGCAGCGTCTGGCCGTCCCAGGGCGTGCCGTAGAGGACGGTAGTGGCGTTGGTGGAGGCGGCCATGGGCCTGAACTCCTTGTAGTACTTTTCTTTGTCGATGCCCTGGGCCTCGTCCATCTCCAGCAGCAGGTGGGCCGTGTTGCCCAACACGTTGGCCGTAGGCTCCGCGCTGAGGAACACCTGCCGCGCCTGGCCTAGCCTGACCACGTGCCCCGCCTCCATCTCCCACTGGCCCTGCCAGCGCGACCTGCGAAGCCGCTCCTTGAGCCGGTCGATGCTGATGCGGGCCTGAGGCGAAAATGTAGGCGCCGCCTTAATCAGATTGCCGCCGTCTTTCATGTGCGTCGACAGGAGATGCGCCCCCAGCCGCGCTGACACCTCATTCTTCCCACCCTGCCTCGCGATTTCGACGGTGAAGGTGTGGCCCAGGCTATCTCTCACGCTCCGTAGGATGGCCCGCCCAATGTTCACCTGATAAGACCGGACCTGCTCCTGGATAGGCATACCCTTCCTTTCCGGCCGGGACCGGCCCGCCGCGAGTTTAAGTTCACATAACCGGACCGCCGCCCGGCCTCAGCCCATAACCCGCAGGGCAATCTGCACACCCACGGCGCCCACAATGGTGAA
Source organism: SAR202 cluster bacterium (assembly GCA_016872285.1). Classification (NCBI taxonomy): domain Bacteria; kingdom Bacillati; phylum Chloroflexota; class Dehalococcoidia; species SAR202 cluster bacterium. The sequence goes on from VGZZ01000051.1 coordinate 15,842, forward strand.
TAGCAGGCCGTTGACCCTGCCCTTTAACTCATCCAACTGCTTCTCCAGATGGTCCAGCCGAAGCTTGATCACAGCTTCGGTGGCTAGCCCGGCCTCTGGGGTTTCGACGCGCTGCGACTTTCGGCGGCGGCGGACAGCTTCGCTCAGTTCGTTTAGGTTCATAAGTCACCTCCATTCCACGTTCTCAGAATTTTGTCGGCAAACAGGATTACGGACGTTGTCCGCTAATGTTCAGAGGGCCGGCAATGGTCTACTGTCTGGCAGGGAACAAGCGGGGCGCGGATGATGGAAGCGGTCGCGGGGCTGCAGGGGAATTTCTGTCTGGGGAGTCATAATATACGAACTATTGTTCTGTTAAGTCAACAACCCGCATGACATTAAAAATATGGTTACCGAAATAAAGTGATTGTCTCAAAACTACGGTTACCGAAATCCCAGGGAGGTAGCCGTGAACCGGGAGAGCATTGGCGAGTACGCTCAGCGTCAAAGGGAAAG
>VGZZ01000052.1 GCA_016872285.1 SAR202 cluster bacterium
TGCTGGCATTGACCGAGGGCCTGTTTATCATCGCATTCCTGGCCTTTGTGGCGATTCGGGCGGCCAACCCCGACTTGTGGCACCCGTATCGAGGCGGCGAGAAGCCTATGGACTTCGCCTACCTGAACGCCATCCTGCGTTCAACATACATGCCGCCTTACGACCCGTGGCTGTCGGGCGGGTACATCAATTACTACTACTGGGGCCTGTTTGTCGTCGCCAACATGACGAAGGCCTTGGGGATGCTGCCGTCGGTGGCGTACAACCTGGCGATACCAATGCTGTTCGCGCTGACGGTGACGGCGGCATTTTCTATTGCCTATAACGTGGCGGTGGGTCTGGGGCGGTATGAGAAGGCGACGGAAGGGAATCCCCACTACTACCCATCCCCGACCCCCCATCCTAACCTTCCCCCTCACGGGGGGAAGGGACCAGAGCGGCCACTTCCCATCTCCCGCTCAAGGGAAAGACTGGATTCCGGCTTTCGCCGGAATGACCCTTCGACTTCGTCCGAGTACGGACTTCGCTCAGGGCAGGCTCCCACCCCGGGAGTATGGGGTTGGGTGAGGGGACCCGTGGGGGCGGGGCTGCTGGCGGCGGTGATGGTGGCGGTGATAGGGAATCTGGACGGCGGGTTCCAGCTGGTGGAGAAGGGGTGGAGCAGCGTGATTCGAGGGGAGGGATTTGGGAACTTCGACTTCTGGCGCAGCAGCCGCATGATACCGGAGCTGCGGGATGTGGAGCCGTCGGCGCTAACCTTCTGGCTCAGCGACAGGGCCAACGCGGACACGTCGCCGCACATCACAGAGTTCCCGTATTTCAGCTTTCTCTTCGCCGACCTTCACGCCCATGTCATCGTCATACCCTTCACGCTGCTGGTGATGGGTATGGGGCTGGCGCTGCTGGCAGGGCTGAGGTGGGAGAGCAGGCGGTGGATGGCGGGTGTGACGGCGATGCTGGCCATAGCTCTGGGAGGGCTGTGGGCTATCAATAGCTGGGACTATCCGGCCTACCTCCTATTAATGCTGGCGCTGATGGCGGTGGGGGCGCACCTGATGGCGGGGCGAGCGGGACATGACGAGCGAGTGCGTACCTTTGTGCTTATCGCGGGGGCCGTCTTGGCCTTGAGCCTGCTGGCCTTCCTGCCCTTCCACCAGAACTACGAGACCTTCGGCAAGCTGGTTAGAGTCTCCAAGTGGCAGACGCCGATGGCCAACTACTGGGGCGTCCACGGCCTGTTCCTGCTCATCCTTATCCCCTTCATGGTCTGGCTAAATCGAAGGCCCCTGGCGGCGGCCGACATAATTCGAAACTTTATAGCGAGCCTGAGCAACCCAAGGTCATACAGCAGAGTAAGGGAGTCAACTCCTCACTTTATCGCTCCTTCTCAGGGTGGGACAAGAACTGAGGGCGCGGTCGCCGCGTCTGCACATGACGAGGCCAGGCCACGCTTTAAACTAAGCTGGGAGCTGTTTGTGGTGCCGGTGGTGGCCCTGATGGTTATTTACATGATGTCGACGGGTTACTGGACGGCAGCCTTCCTGACGACGCTAGTAGGCCTGGGGGCCATGTTTGTGAGGGAGGAGTTCGCCAGGCTGCGGGACGGGTCTGGATACATTCTCTTCCCTGTCATCATCGCCGGCTTCGGGTTCCTGGTGCAGGCGGGCGTCGAGTTTGTGCGGGTGGGCGACGATATTGGGCGCATGAACACGCTGTTCAAGTTTTACCTGGAGGCGTGGGTGTTGATTGGCCTGGCGTCGGCCATAGGGTTATGGTGGCTTTGGCAAAGCGGTAAGTTGTCCATACCAAGGCTGGGTCCAAAAGGAACGTGGCAGGCATGGGGACTGGGGGTGCTGGCGGTGGGGCTGATGGCGGGGCTGGCCTTCTGGACAGCGGTGCGGGTGGACGCAGGCCGGGAGGAGGTAGTCCCGGAGCCGCTGGACGCCCTGAACACCTTTTCGGTGTTCGGCATTATTATCTTCACCACGGCCCTGACGGCGCTGGTCGGGTATCTGACGGCGCCGGGGGTGCGGCGGATTCTGGGTGTGGCGTCCTTCAAGGCGTTATGGCTAACGCTGCTGGCGGTGCTGGCGCTCTCGTCGGTGATATATACAGCCCTGGGCACGCGCGCCCGGCTGGCGGACCGGTTCAATACGGGCGAGGTCACGCTGAACGGCGAGGCATACATGGCGCGGGCGGTCCACCGGGAACTCAACATACCCCTTGAGCTGCGGCACGACTACGACGCCATCCAGTGGCTTCGCCGCAACGCCGAGGGGTCGCCGGTGGTGCTGGAGGCGCACATGGAGCAGTACCGGTGGGGAGGGCGTTTCGCCATCTACACCGGCATGCCGACGGTGCTGGGCTGGCCGTGGCACCAGATACAACAACGGGGGGAGCATTCGCGGGTGGTGTACGACCGGCAGGCCGAAGTGCAGGAGGTCTACAACACCACCGATGCCGCCCGGGCGGAGACCCTGCTATCCAAGTACGACGTGCGGTACGTAGTGGTGGGAGAGCTGGAGCGCATTGTTTACACAGCCCAGGGGCTGGCGAAGTTCGAGGGAATGGCGGCGCGTGGCGTTCTGCGGGAGATTTACCGGAACGAGGGGACGACTATTTACGAGATTTCGAGGTAGTCCGAAAGGGTGAGAAGGGCCGCAATATATTGGCAATGTCCCCGTTTAGCCACCGAATTAGCTACGAATCAGACGCAGCAATTTTTTACCTGTTCCGGGATAGATAGTCCGCGGTTGTTATAACGCCAGATGCTCTCCCCTATATAAAGAGGTAAACGCTCCCGCCGAATGCCGCCCTTATTAGAGAGGCGGCGCTTTAGATAGCCCCAGAAGCTCTTGAGGCTGTTTACATGGCCGCCTTTAGCGTCGGCGAAGCCCGGAGGGGCGTCGACTAGATCGCGGGCGCTGCCTCGAAGGGGAAGACCGGAGTGGGCGCGGAAAGAGTCGGTATAGACCACGGAGCCTTGCTTGACCAGCTTGTGAAGCAGCGGTAGTAGGGTTCCGGCCCTGACGTCCGGCACCGGCGTAGCCCAGACCTGGCCGCCGCGACGCAGGATACCGAGGATGGGCTGCCTGGCGGAGCCTTTGTGCGGTGGTGCGTTCTGAGACTGCTCGCGGCGGCGTCCGGCGCGGCGCTTGCCGCCCAGATAGGTGACATCCACTTCCACATCGCCGGAGAGGGCGGTGGGGATGTCTTTAATCATAGCCTCGCGCACCAGAAGAAGGGACTTGAGGACCTTTTTGCGCTTCAGGCGCGTCTCCCTGGCGACAGTCATGGCAGTGTGGCCGAGGACGAACCATCGCAGGAGGCGGCGCCATTCGGCCACGGTGAGGCCCAGGGGGAGGGGCTTGGGCGTCCATTCGTAGCGGCAGGCGGCGCATCGGAGCTTGTCACGGCGTACCTTCCAGGCCCTGGGGTGGCCGCACCTGGGGCATTTGAGCTTTCGCGACATGGAAGTATGCTATCCCTGGTGGCGGATTTGGGACTTTATCCTTCGAAATAATTCGTATGGGCTAAATGGCGGTACGAAAACTATCCTCGGCGATGAGTGAGCGGACTAATTAAGTTTGTAATTTTGCTGTCAGGAAGGTAGCAAGACTACCTGGAAGGCAGCCAAGAGATTTAACAGAGACCCAATAGGAAGACTGCCTTGGCCCTGGAAGTTACGGGGTAGGGACAAGGAAAAGCGGGTGGACTGTTAAAGGGTAGGCGGCCAAGGACGGACCACTGGGCATTGCCAGCTAGTGGATTCGCCCGTGAAATCTCGCCGGGGGGTGCAGAGGGATGGGAGCAGAAGGCGAAGGCCGAGCTTGCTCAGGGGATAGGTGGGCGCTGACGGCTGGCGGAAGAGGCAGCCGGTCCTGGGCGGCGGGGAGGGGGATGTGGGTGTTTATAGGACTTGGTCATCCAATACAGTCAGTCAACAGATCAGTGCGCTTGTCCCGTGAGATCTCAATCCAGCTTAAACCTGACGGAGAGAAACTAAACGGGCGTTCCAACTCGGGCTGGAGCCGCCCCGTTCTTTCAGTCCAAAGACGGGCTGATGAAGGGCGGGGCGGCTTCCTGGAAGGTGCTTCTCCCGGGCGGGAACCGCCTGAACCTGCCAGGGACGCGGTGGCGGAAGGGATATGCGCCAGGACCATGGGACGGGAAATTTTAAAAAGGGAGTGTGGTGAAAATGGTTAAGCTGGTGGCTTTTGGTGTGGCGAAGTTGTTCGGGAAGCTGCGCGGTGAAGATGCTCAGGACGCCTTTGAGTACCTGTTGATCGTCGGTGGAGTCGGCGTTGCAGTTGTAGCCGCAGTGGTCCTGGCGACGCCAGGCCTAATTGATCCGGTTATCGACGGCACATGCAATGCCATATCCGCCATTCCAGGCTTTGCCGGCATGGAATGCGCTGCCCCCGCGGAATAACAGGAAATGGCGCTCTTGCCCCGGGCCGAAACAGGCGACGGCCCGGGGTAAGGACCAACAATAGACCAAGGGATGGGGTGGGGGGTCATGAGAATAAAGGAAAAGCTGGGACAGAACTCGTTGGAGTACCTGATGGTGGTAGGGGCAATAGCGGTGGTCCTGGCCGGCCTGCTGATCCTGGGATTCTCGACGCTATTGCCGGAGGTCTTGGGATACCTCTGCCCGTCGGTGGACACAGCGTCGGACCCGGCGTCATCCATCGGGAGCTGTCTGGGGGGTTAAAGCATGGCTAAAGGTAGGCATCGAGTAAAGGAGTGGGCGGGGCGCCGCGCCCTTCTGCGGCGCGAGGGAGGGCAGGCGGCCTTTGAGTTCCTCATGGCCCTGCCGTTTTTCATCCTGGTAATCCTGCTGATGGTGGACATGGGGCTTCTTACATATCAATACGTGTCGGTGTCCAACGCAGCCAGGGAAGGGGCGCGGCACGGCGCCGTCAACTGCGGCGGCGCGGCATGCTCGGAAGATGAAGTCAGGACAATGACCCTGGACCGCTCCGGGGGCATTCTGACCGATGCGTCGGAGATAGCGGTGGGCTGGATGGACGCCACCGGCGATGGCGTCAGTTCCGGCCGGGGAGACTCGGTGGTCGTCAGCATCAACCATCCTTATAACTTCTTGTTCTTTCCCGCCAGCATCCCCGTCTACGCCTGCGCTGATATGCGTTTGGAGCAGGCCAACGGAGCGGCGGGACTGCCAGCCGGGTCGGCGTGCTAAGGGTGGAGCATGAATAAGAGGCGTGGACAACTGCGGCGGCTTGGGGAGGGCCAGGAGGGCCAGATAACCTTCCTTATGGCTCTGACGCTGACGGGGGTGTTCATGTTCTTTTCCCTGGGGTTGGACGCCGGCATGTGGTACTTCGACCATAGCAGGGCGCAGAACCAGGTAGACGCGGCGGCGCTGGCGGCGGCGCAGCACCTGCCCGCCCCGGGTAACGATACCAGCGCGGCCACAGCGGCGGCGGACCAGTGGCTGGCAAGGAACAACTCCAGCGCCGACGAACGCGCTTGCCTGGATTATTCGGACCGGAATGGGGACGGGTTTTACGACACGGTCCGCGTCTGCGTAAGGCGGCAGTCCAAGGGGCTGTTCGCCTCTATGTCAGGCGTCGACTTCGCGTGGGTGAGCGCGGACGCAACGGCGGGCCGGGTCAGCGTCGATGGCTCCAGCGTGATGCCGTGGGGCATAGCGCCGCCAGACCCCACCTGCGACAGTGCCGGCGAGGTGTGCCAGAACGATGACAACGCGGACGGCGTGATGGAGGACTGCGGGCTTTATCCTCCCGCGGCGCCAGGGGAGCAAATGTGCCCCTGGGGCCTGGACAACGACAAGCTCTACCCCTTCATGGTCAGCGATCACATATCGCCGGGGAACTTTGGCGCCTTACGAGTGTGCGGCAACGGGGCGTCCAGCTACCGGGACTGCATCAGCGGAGCGGAGGCCAGCGGCCTGTACCGGGAGGGGGATTTGGTAATGGTGGGAACTAAGCCGGGAAGCATGGGGGCGAACACCCACCACGCACTGTCGGACAGGTACGCTGACGAAGGGGCCGACGGTGTTTACGAGTGCGACGTGGAGGCCACCCCTGATTATATGACCGGCCTGGACCCGGACGGAAAGGCGGAGGCGGTGGCTATGTTTGTGGACGGTCAGGGATGCTCCCGCCGCCTGGTAGTGGTCTTGATCATTGACCACTTCCCCAAGGGCGCCAGCGAGGACGTGGTGGTGCTGGGCGTGGCTACCTTCGGCATTGCCAAGTGGGACCGCGACCCTCCCTGGGGCAATGATTCTGGAGGGACCAGCGCATCGGCCTGCGGAGAAGCGGGGACTCAAAGTTATGACTGCGGCATGGTCTGGGGCTATCTGATAGGCGGTGTAACCCCACCGGACTTTCTGCTGGAAATCGGCGACGGATCGCGGAACCCCTTCGCTCCGTCCATGGAAGCGCTGTTGGAGTAAAAGGCTAAGAGGAGGAAGAGTATGGAAAAGACCTGGATTGGAAACCCGCCGAAGGTACGGACAGTGGACCGACGGCTGCTGGTGGCGGCGCCGATAATGGGAGCGCTGGCCGCCGGCCTGATTGTGGCGTATCTCAGGAGCCAGGCGTCGGACGGCACGGCATCGGTCATCATGCGGCATGTGGTAGTGGCGGCGCAGGAGATACAGCCCGGCACAAAGATTACGGCGTCCATGGTGGAGATAAAGAGCCTGCCGGAGACGGCGGTGTCGGCCGGCACGGTAACATCCCTGGACAAGGCGGTGGGGCAGACGCTGAGATACCCCGCGGCCAGAGGCGAGCAGATCAGCAGCCTGCGGCTGGTGGAGCCGCCAAACGCCAAGGCGCTGTCTTTCCAGATCCCCCAGGGCGCCCGCGGGTTCACTATACCTGTAACAGTGAGCCACAGCCCGGCGTCGCTGACGGTGCCGGGGGACTTTGTGGACGTTCTGTTCACCGGGCCCGTGGCAAATCTGGGCCTGATGCCGCCTATTGGAAGGAACGTGGTGTCGGTGAGCGGCATCAGCGGGGTGGTCACGCTGCTGCAGAATATCCAGGTTCTGGCGGTGCAGCGGGCATACGTGGAGAACGGCGCGCCCTACGACAACACGGTGCGTGGCGAGGCGCCGGAAAAGGAGAGCGTCAGCTACGTGACGCTGGCGCTGACCCCGGAACAGTCGGAGTTGCTGTGGAAGGCCGTGTCGGCGAAGGATGGCGAGATAACCTTTGCCCTGCGGGCCTTCGGCGATTCCAAGATAAGTCTTGGCGAGGCTGGCACGGTCCGCTAAGAGCAGGATCATATGCATAGTAAGAAGCCCGAGCAAGTCAAAAGGGAGGGCGTCAATGTCCGATAAGATAAGGATTCTAGTGTGCGATGTGGACCCCGACAGCCGGGTCAGCGCAGGAAGGCGGCCCAGCGCGCGCAGATGGAGATCGCCGGAGAGGTGGGCTACAGGATGGAGGCCGTCACCTTTGCCAAGAGCGCCGGGCCGGACATTATTCTCCTTACGGCGGAGGAGCCGGCGTCCAGGGCGCTGGAGACAGCGGAGGCGCTGACTAACATTCTGCCCGCCACGCCTATAATCATCTGTTCCTCCAACAACAGCCCTGAGGCTGTCCGGCGCGCCCTGGTGCTGGGAGCGCGAGACTACCTTTTGAAACCGCTGCAAGCCGGCCAACTGCTGGAAGCCGTTAAGACGGTGATGGCCCAGGACAAGCAACGCCAGATGCGCCGTGAAGGGCAGCTTCCCGAAACCGAGGTCCGAGGCATGGTAATAACGGTAACAGGGGGCAAGGGCGGCATTGGCAAGAGCGTGACCAGCGTGAACCTTTCCCTGGCTTTGCGTCGGGAGACCGGCAGGTCCGTGGCGATGGTGGATGCGGACACTCATTTCGGCGACGTGGCGACGTTGATGGACCTGACGGACAGGAATAAAAACCTTGGAACCTTGCTGCCCGTGCTGGAGCAGGTGGAGCGGCACAACGTTCACGAGTTTCTGACGCCCCATAGCAGCGGCGTGCGGGTGTTGATTACCCCCACAGACAGGGAAGTGTGGGAGAACTGCAGTCCCGACTCTCTTAAGCGGATCATCAGCCTGCTGGCGCTGACCCACGATTTTGTGGTGGTAGACACCTCAGGCTCCTTCGATAAGCTGGTGCGCGCGTGCATAGAAGTCTCCACGCTGACGCTGATGGTCACCACAGGGGAGGTGTACAGCGTAAGGGACACGGCGGCGGCGGTGCGCCGCCTGGCGGCCTGGGGAGTTGGGCCGGAGCGTTTTAAGGTGTTGCTGAACCGCACGACGCCCCGGGACGGGATCAGGAGAGAGGACCTGAAGGCTGCTATAAACCATGACATTTTCTGGGAGATTCCCTACGACCGTAAGGTGCCAAATTCGGTGCAATTGGGTCAGCCGGTGCTGCTGGAGGCTAACAGGTCCAAGGCCGCGCTCAGCTACACGCTGCTGGCCCACTCCATAGGCGGGAAACAGAGGGCGGCGGAGCGGCGCCGCGGAGTGCCGGTGCTGGGCGGGCTGCTGCAGTGGAGACGGCCGCAAGCCAACAAATTATTAAGCGGAGCGAGCGTGAAATCATGACTCAGTGGCAATCTCTCACAAAGGTTCAAGGCGCTGTTGTCGGAGCAGGCAATGGAGAAACCCCGGCCGCGGACCTCCAGATTGAGGACAGGCTTCACCAGAGGCTGATTCAGGAGATAGACGAGCGAGGCTTGCGGGGTCTGGACAAGGAACGGGCGCGGGAGCAGGTGGAGCGGGCCGCCCGGTCTATGGCAGCCCAGGCCTTCCCGGAACTGGTGGGGGACGCCAAGGAAGAAGTGGTAGCCAATGTGGTGAATGAGGTGACAGGCCTGGGGCCCATTGAGCCGCTGCTTCTGGACTATTCGGTGTCAGAAGTCATGGTCAACGCTCCGGACCAGGTGTATTACGAGCGCGATGGGGTGATACATAAGAGCAGCGTGGCTTTTCGTGACGAAGCCCACATCTACCGGATCGTCGAACGGATTGTGGCGGTCCTGGGCCGGCACGTCGACGAAGGCTCCCCGCTGGTGGACGCCCGTCTCCAGGACGGCTCCCGCGTTAATATCATCATCCCGCCGCTGGCGCCTAGGAGCCCAACCATAACCATTCGAAAGTTCCGCGTAGACCGGTACGCCATGGACGATCTTATAGCCATCGGCACGCTATCGCGGGAGATGGCGGACTTCCTGGGCGGCTGCATCAAGGCGAAGATGAACGTGGTCATATCCGGCGGCTCCGGCTCCGGCAAGACAACCATGCTCAACGCCTTCTCCGCGTTCATTAACAACGGCGAGAGGGTGGTAACGGTGGAAGACCCCATTGAGCTGAGGCTTCAGCAGCAGCACGTGGTGCAGTTGGAGGCCCGCCCGCCGTCCATAGAGGGAAAGGGAGAGATAGGCCAGCGGGACCTGGTGCGCAACGCCCTGCGCATGAGGCCGGACCGCATCATCGTCGGCGAGGTGAGAGGGGCGGAGGCCTTCGACATGATGCAGGCCATGAACACGGGCCACGAAGGCTCTCTGACCACCGTCCACGCCAACTCGCCCAGGGACGCCCTGGCAAGGATAGAGAACATGACCATGATGGCGGGGTTCGATATGCCCGTGCGGGTGGTGCGAGAGCAGATGGCGTCGGCGCTGCACGTGATAGTGCAGCTGTCCAGGCTGGTGGACGGGACTCGCAAAATTGTGCAAGTGACGGAGGTGACAGGACTGGAGGGAAGCGTAGTGACGCTGCAGGACCTCTACATCTACAAGCAGACAGGCATTGAAGGCGGAAAGGCTGTAGGAGAGATGAGGGCCACCGGTCTGCGGCCAAAGTTCACCGAGCGTCTCCAGGCCTACGGCGTGAAGCTGTCCGAGAACATATTTAACACATCGAGGTGGGGATAGTGGACGCAACGCTGTTTCTCATTGGGGCCAACAGCGCGCTGGCAGTAGCCTTGTTGACAGCGCTTCTTTACCAGGGGTTTACGTATCGCAGGCGGGTCCTGGCCGCGCGTTTTGGGCCAGCGCCCGAGGCGGCGGAGGCCAGGACCGGCCCGCTGCTGCGAAAGCGCCGGCCTGAGTCGCCGCTGCTGGTCAGGCTTCTCCCTCTGTCCGCGCCGTCCCAGGATCGGATGGCCCTGGAGCTGGAGCGGGCGGGCTGGCGGGTACGCGCGGGGGAGTACCTGGCGTTTCGGGTAGCCTGCACCGCGGCGTTCATGCTGGCCGGACTGCTTTTGGTGGCCGTCGTAGACGTTAAGCAGTCCGTTTTACGCATCCTGGCGGTGGTTTTCCTATCGATAGCCGGCTGGCTGCTGCCGCGCATTCTGCTGGGCCGCAGCCTTCGTAAGCGCCTGGAGCAGGTAGAGAAGCAGCTGCCCGACGCGATGACTGCCATGGCCAAGTCCCTGAAAGCCGGTGCGGGCCTGTACCAGGCCATAGCTTTTGCGGCCAAGGAAACACCGTCGCCCCTGGGCCCGGAGCTACAGCGGACTCTGCGGGACCTGAACCTGGGCGCCGAGGCGGACGACGCCTTTGAAGCCCTGTCGGAGCGGATTGGAAGTCCGGACCTCAACATAGCGCTGACCGCCATATCCATACAAAGAATGGTGGGCGGCAACCTGTCGGAAATCCTTATGAACGTGACCAACACGGTCCGCGAGCGGGCCAAGATTAAGGCCGAGGTGCGGGTGCTGACGTCCAAGCAAAAGATGATGTCGAACTTAATGGCGCTGCTTCCGGTGGTGGTAGCCCTGGCTTTCATAGCCGTGAATCCAGACATGGGGAGCCTTCTTTTCAACACCACAGCGGGGCAGATTGCCCTGGCCGCCGGCATAACGCTGGAGCTAATAGGCCTTTGGCTGATTCGACGCCTGGCGATTATTGAAGTGTAGCAGGGGAGGACATAATGCTGACAATGATAGCTATGCTGGCTTTCGCGGCGGCTGCGCTGGCGACCATGGCCGTGTTCAGGCGCAAGGATGACATGGTGGCGGTACGTGTCAGGGCCACGACGCAGAGGGAAGCGTCCAGAGAGCGGGAGATGTCCGGCGGGCTGATGCCCAGGGTTGTGACGCCGGCAGGGGGTAAAGCAGGCGCTCTCCTGACCAGGCTGCTGCCGCAAAACATAGTGCGAAGCATTGAAAGGCAGCTGATCATGGCCAACGAGCCTATGTCCCTGCACGCCTTTCTTACCCTATGCGCGGGGATGGCGCTGCTGGCAGGTCTGGTGGTTGTTTACGTGATGTTGTCCAGGCCCGGGATGGCGCCCTTGCAGCTTTTGGGAATGTGCCTGGCCATTGTCCCTGTGCCGGTAATGTCGCCATTCATCATCCTCAGAAGGCGGGTGCGGTCCCGTCAGAAGCGAATTACCCGGGACCTGCCGGACGCCCTGGACTTGCTGGTGACCAGCGTTGAGGCGGGACTTGGCGTGGATGCCGCCTTTGTGGTGGTGACGGAGCGGTTCAAGGGGCCGGTATCCGAGACCTTCTCGCTGTACCTGCGGCAGGTGGGGCTGGGCCGGTCGCGGCGGCAGGCGCTGGCTTATGCGGCGGAGCGGACGGGGGTCCAGGACCTGGTCCGCATATCCACCAGCGTGAGCCAGGCGGAGCAGATGGGCGCCACCCTGGGTGACGTGCTGCGCACCCAGGCGGAGGACCTCAGGGAGGCCAGGAAGCGGCGCGCGCAGGAGGCGGCGCAGAAAGCCCCGGTCCTGATTACCATACCGCTGGTGTTCTGCTTCCTGCCCGCCATGGCGGCGGTGGTGATTGTGCCTTCCATGCTTAAGTTCATCAGCTTCGTCGGCGATCTGGGAGGCGGCTAATGAAGATCACCCGGACTACGGCCTGGTCTCAGATCCAACGCTGGCCTCTGCCGGAGGCGGCGGCCGGGACGGCGCTGCTGGCGGGTTTTTTCGCCGCCACCGCCAAGGACCCGGGGATATATAGGAGCGTCCTGGGGCTGGTGTACCTGGACTTGCTCCTATTCCTGGCGGTGTACGATATCCGGACCCTGCGGGCACCCAACCGCATAGTCTACCCGTCGTTATGCCTGGCGGCGGCGGCGTCCATGACGCTGGGGATGGGGGATGCCGGGGAGGCGCTCCTGGGAGGCGTGGCGGCATTTCTCACCATGTTCGCCATTGCGCTGGCAGGGCGGGGCGCTATGGGTTTTGGGGACGTAAAGGTAGCGGCGTTGTGCGGCATGGCGGTAGGGCTTAAAGGCGTGCTGCCCATGCTGCTGGTGACCTTCATGACCGGCGGCATACTGGCGGCGGTTTTGCTGGCGCTGAGGATTAGAGGGCGCAAGGACGTAGTGGCCTTCACACCCTTCATGGTGGGGGCAACGGCGTTTTGCATGTTTTACCAAGAACTTTACTTATGGGGATAACAATATGCGCAGGGTGGAGGTGTGGGGGCAGTACGGGGTGGTCTGCGTAGCTGAGACGGCGGAGGACATGTGGACTCGAGGCTGGGGCCTGCTGGGAAGGAGGTGGCTGGAGGAGAGGCGAGGGTTGTGGATCAGGCCGTGCAAGTCTGTACACACGTTTTTTATGCGTTTCACCATTGACGTGGTTTACCTGACCAGAGATGGAACGGTGTGCAAGACCAGCACAAGGCTGCGGCCCTTTCGGTTCTCGTCCGGTGGGCGGGAGGCCCACAGCGTGCTGGAGCTGCCGGCGGGAACGCTGGATAAGCTGGACGTGCAGGTGGGGGACAGGCTGTGGATGGAGGTGGTGGAAGGGGCCGGCAACGGAGTGGTCTATGAAGTGGGGTCGGACGAGGGCTAGGGAAGGGGATTGGCGTGGGCCGGCTGCTTCCAATACCCTGGTTGTGCGGAGGGTTTGCCCCTGGTCCTCGACCAGATTAGAGGGACGTCTTTTTCTTCTGAATCAGACGCGCTGGATGAGCATAAGGCCGTCTCGAATGGTGAGCATTACGTTGGTGACGCGGGGATCACGCTGGACGTAGTCGTTGAAGGCGGCGATGGCGCGGTCGCTGTCACGCTGTGGGGAGAGGACGCGTCCACTCCATAGGACGTTGTCGACGGCGATGAGGCCCCTGGGGGCCAGCCGCTGCAGGGCGAGCTCGTAGTAGTTGGTGTAGTTCTCCTTGTCGGCGTCGATGAAGACCAGGTCGAAGGGGCCTTTAACGTCCTTGAGGGTTTGGAGGGCGGGGCCGAGGAGGACCTGAATTTTTTTGCCGTGGGGGCTGCGGCGGAAAAAGCTTTCGGCAACCTGCTTGGCCTTGGGGTCAATGTCGCAGGTGATGACGCTGCCGTCGTCTGGAAGGGCGGCGGCCATCATCTGGGCGGAGAAGCCGGTGAACATACCTATCTCCAGGACTCGTTTGGCGTTGGAGAGCCGAATAAGAAATTGGAGGAGAGTGCCTTCAAGCTGGCCGGAGAGCATCATGGGCGCAGCGACGTTTTTGTAGGTATAGTCCTGAAGCTCTTGGAGGAGGGGAGGAAGGGGCGTGGTATGCTGGGCCGCATAGGCTTCAATGTCGGACGGGACGATGAAGGAGTGAGGCGTGACCATAATGACTCCTTAGCAGCGCTATAAGCCGGACTACAGTGTGGGGGATAGAACTAGGACAATTTCTTTGCGTACTGATAGATGGGCTTATAGGTGATGTTAGTCTTTTCCCTGACGTAAGGCTCCAACTGACGGAAGCCCTTGACCCGGTTGAACTCTGGTGTAGTCTGGGCATAATCGGTCATCTGGTACATGGCCATGTATTTTGGGGCGCCTTTCACCGCGACGTACCGCTCGGCGGAGATATAGCCGGGACACTGCATCAGCTCCGGTAAGTGAATGTTGTTGTACCAGTGGTTGTACTCGCTCTCTTTTTCCGGCACAGGCTCGGAACGGTTGAACCTGAGCAACGACGGCTTGACCCCAAGACCGGCCCGGGCAGGGGCTGGCGCGAAATGGATAGGCTGGTAGACGGCGTTGCTGGCCTTGATGACGACAGGCTGGAACTCTTTCCAACCTCGCGCCTTGCCAAACTCGGGTGTCTCTAGGGCCTTGGCGCTTTCGATGTGATATATAGCGAGATAATTGGCGCCTTCCAGGCCGAGGGCTTCATAGCGGTGGCCGTCGAGGAACCCAGGGCAGTCGACAACTTCGATGACATGGTCGTCGTACCACTTGTTGAACTCTTTGACGGACTCAGGCTTTACCTGGACGAAGACGGTAAAGAGCAAGGGCTTATCTTGGGGCACGGGTTGGTCCTCCTCCGAGTCGGCTATTTCTTGATGTACTCGTAGATGGGCTTGTAGGTGATGTTGATCCGGTTCTTGACGTAAGGTTCCAGGGGTCTCCAGCTGCCGGCTACCCGGTGGAACTCAGGTGTGCTGAAGGTGTAGTCCTTCATGTAGTACATAACCATGTATTTAGGAGCGCCTTTCAAAGCGACGTAGCGCTCGGCGGAAATGTAACCGGGGCATTCTAAAGTCTCAGGCAGATGGATGTTGTTCCACCAATGATTGTATTCGGCCTCTTTCTCGGGTATAGGCTCGGAGCGATTAAACCGAAAGAGGTCAGGCTTGAGACCCTGGGAGACGCGGTAGGGGGTGGGAGAGGAGTAGATGTGCTGGTAGATGGCATTGCTGGCCTGTATAACCGCGGGCTGGAACTCCTTCCAGCCTCGGGCCTTGCCGAACTCGGGCGTATCTAGGGCCTTGGCGCTTTCGATGTGATAGATGGCGAGGTAGTGGGCACCTTCCAGACTGGTGGCCTCGTAGCGATAGCCATCGAGGAAGCCTGGGCAGTCCACCACTTCGATGACGTGTTCGTTATACCACTGGTTAAATTCTTTTACCGACTCGGGCTTTACCTGGACAAGGACTGTGAAGAGCAGGGGCTTGTTCTGAGACATGGGGCACCTCCTGGATTCGTGGGTACTCTAGGACACGACGAAGGAACGGTCAAGGGAGGGAGGATGAAGGGCGCGGAGACCGCGCCCCTACAAGTGTGACGAAGCCGCTGGCCAAGAACTGGCTACTTAGCAATGGGCGGGGTGAGGCTCACGTCTAGGACGCGCTCGCACCATCGGGCGGCGCCGAGGAGTCGGCTTTCGGTAAACGATGCCGAGGCGAACTGGACGCCCAGCGGCAGGCCGGTGGAGGGGCTGAGGCCGGAGGGTATGGTAATGGTGGGGAGGCCGCAGGAGGTCCAGGGGCTCTGGAAAACGGGGTCGCCGGTGGTGGAGAGGTCGCGAGGGGCCGCTGCGGGGGTGGATGGCGTCAGCAGCACGTCCCACTGCCGCGCCAGGGCCTCCATCTCGCGCCGATAGACGCGGCGCAGTCGCTGGGCCTGGAGGTACTGGACGCCGGGGGTGAGGAAGCCCACCTCCATACGCCGTCGAATCTGATGGCTGTACAGGTCGGCTTTGGTGCGGTACTGCTCCTCGTGGTAGGCGGCGTTTTCCACGCAGCCTATGACCCACTGAAAGTGGGGGGATAGGGCGTAACTGGGCGGCGCGGAAACTTCTTCCACTACTGCGCCGGCCTTGGCTAGCTTCTGGGCGGCCTGCCGGGTGTGCTTCTGCACCTCAGCGTTGGCTTGGACCAGGAAGTCGCGGATAAGGCCAATGCGCGGGGGCTTGTCGTATCGTTGCATCTGGTGGAGGTAGTCGGGAACAGGCTCGTCGGCGGAGCCGGCGTCGTTATCGTCGTAGCCAGCCAGGGCTTGCAGCATGATGGCGGCATCGTCAACGCAGTTGACCATGGGGCCAATGGTGTCGAAGGACCAGGCCACTGGTATGACGCCGTAAACGCTGATGCGGCCAAAAGTCGGCTTGAGGCCTACGACGCCGTTGTAGGAGGCGGGGCGCAGGATGGAGCCGCCGGTCTGGGAACCCATGGCGGCGGGGCACATGCGGGCGGCCACGGAGACGGCGGAGCCGCTGCTGGAGCCGCCGGGCGTGTGGGCGAAGTCCCAGGGGTTCAGGGTGGGCGACGGGTCGCCGGCGGCGAACTCGGTGGTGACGGTCTTGCCGAGGACAATGGCGCCGGCGGCTTTGAGTCGGGTGACGGCGGTGGCGTCGTATTCGGGGACGAAGTCGGCGTAAACTTTGGAGCAGGCGGTGGTCTTCATGCCGGCGGTGTAGTAGATGTCCTTGATGCCGATGGGTATGCCGTGGAGAGGCCCACGCGGGCCTTTCTTATCCAGCTCCTTTTCAAAATTTTGCGCCGAGGACAGGACGGCGTCGCGGTCGA